>JAOPWV010000136.1 GCA_025965475.1 Frankiales bacterium
CCTGACCTACTACGGCATCCTGGCTCTGTTCCCCGCACTGATCGCCGTCATCTCGCTGCTGGGCCTGGCCGGCCCGTCGGCCACCAAGGCGCTGCTCGACAACGCGAACCAGCTCGCGCCCGGGGCCACCCGGGACATCCTCGCGGCCGCCATCAACAACATCGTGCGCAGCCAACGCGATCTACGACGTGCAGGAGGGCCGGCCGATCTGGAAGACCGTGCCGGTCCGCCTCGCCCTGACCCTGGTCCTGGTTGCCGTCCTGCTCGGCGCGGAGTTCAACGCCGACGTGGAGCGCGGCCGGCAGATCGCTGCCGGGCTACCGGCCGAAGAGGAGCCGTTCCTCGAACCCCGCGACACCCGCAAGATGCGCGACACCGGCAACCAGAAGCCCGGGGCCGTCAACTCGGGCGGTAGCTGAGGACGCGGACGCGGTGCGCGTAGCGGTCATGCGAGGTCGTTCAGCTCCTCCTGACCGCACACCGGGAAACCATCGCGCTCCGCGTCAACGAGGTGGATCCGGCGCGCCGAAAGAGGATGCATGCCCGACGTTACTGGTGGGTAGCATCGTCGTTGTTACTGGCGGGTACGACCGTGCCCGCGACCGGCGCACCAGGAGTCACGCCAGATGGGTCACTACAAGAGCAACCTGCGCGACATCGAGTTCAACCTCTTCGAGGTCTTCGGAGCGGATCGGTCGCTGGGCACCGGCCCGTTCGCCGACCTCGACCTCGACTCGGCTCGCGACATCCTCAAGGAAGCCGAGCGGCTCGCCAGCAACGACCTGGCGGCATCGTTCATGGACGCCGACCGGAACCCGCCGGTCTTCGACCCGGCGACGAGCACGGTCACCGTCCCCGCCAGCTTCCACAAGAGTTACCAGGCGTACGTCGACGGGGGCTGGGACAAGTTCCCGCTGTCGGCGGAGTTGGGCGGCATGGGCGCGCCCCCGTCGCTGATCTGGGCCTTCTCCGAGATGGTGCTCGGCGCCAACCCGGCGATCTACATGTTCGCCGCGGGCCCGGCCTTCGCGCAGATCCTGCACCGCAACGGCACCGCCGACCAGAAGCGCTTCGCCGAGCTCGCGATCGAGCGGTCCTGGGGCGCGACGATGGTGCTCACCGAGCCGGACGCGGGTTCGGATGTCGGCGCCGGCCGGGCCAAGGCGGTCCAGCAGCCGGACGGCACCTGGCACATCGAGGGCGTCAAGCGCTTCATCACCTCGGCCGAGTGGGACTGGCCGGAAAACATCTTCCACCTCGTCCTGGCCCGTCCCGAGGGCGTGCCGGGTGCCGGCGGCCCCGGCACGAAGGGGCTGTCGCTGTTCCTCGTCCCCAAGTTCCAGGTCGACCTCGAGACCGGAAAGCTCGGCGAGCACAACGGCGCGTACGTCACCAACGTCGAGAAGAAGATGGGCCTGAAGGTCTCGACCACCTGCGAAGTCACGTTCGGCGAGAAGGAACCCGCCGTCGGCACCCTCGTCGGTGACGTCCACGACGGCATCGCGCAGATGTTCCAGGTCATCGAGTACGCCCGGATGATGGTCGGGACGAAGGCGATCTCGACGCTGTCGACCGGCTACCTCAACGCCCTGGAGTACGCGAAGCAGCGCGTGCAGGGCGCCGACCTCACGCAGATGACGGACAAGAACGCCCCCCGCGTCACCATCACCAACCACCCCGACGTTCGCCTCATGCTCATGCGCCAGAAGGCCTGGGCCGAGGGCATGCGGGCCCTGGTGCTCTACACCGCGACGGTGCAGGACCAGGTGGAGATCTCGACCTATGCGGGTCAGGTCGACGACCTCGCCGTACGCCTCAACGACCTGCTGCTGCCGATCGTCAAGGGCTACGGCTCGGAGAAGGCGTACGAGCTGCTGGCGACCTCGCTGCAGATCTTCGGGGGCTCCGGGTTCACCCAGGACTACCCCATCGAGCAGTACATCCGGGACTCGAAGATCGACACCCTCTACGAGGGCACGACGACGATCCAGGGGCTGGACCTGTTCTTCCGCAAGATCGTCCGCGACAAGGGCCAGGCCCTCGGCAAGCTGGCCGCGGAGATCCAGGAGTTCAGCAAGGGCGACGCCGGCAACGGCACGCTCGCCAGGGAGCGTGAGCTGCTCGCGCACGCGCTCGAGGACGTGCAGGGCATCGTCGGGCACATGGTCAACGACCTCATGTCGTCGGCCGGCGAGGAGGAGGGCGCGACCCGGAACGTCTACAAGGTCGGCCTGAACTCCACCCGCGCACTCATGGCACTCGGTGACCTCGTCGTCGGCTGGCTGCTGCTGCGGCAGGCCGCCGTCGCCGCGGACAAGCTCGGTGCTGCCAGCGGACGCGACAAGGCGTTCTACGAGGGCAAGATCGCCGCAGCCCGGTGGTTCGCCGCCAGCGTGTTCCCCGAGCTCACCAGCAAGCGGGCCGTCGCCGAGGCGACGGATCTGTCCCTGATGGAGCTCGACGAGAGCGCCTTCTAGCTCGTACGCACGAGGGCCCGCTCACCCCCTGAATCCGCCGTGGGGTGGCCGGGCCCTCGTGGTACCGGCGCGGTATCTGGACAGATCCGGACATCGCACCGCACGAGTGACGCCGGACGGTGACCGGTGCGTGTCACAGCGGTACGTAGGGGTAGATCCCCTGGCATCGCGGCACCTCAGCCGCGCATGACCTGGGAGGAAACCCCATGGGTATCGGCGTCAGCGTCTTCCTGCTCGCGCTCGGCGCGATCCTCGCCTTCGCGGTGCACGCCACCGTGAGCGGCCTCGACATCAACGTCATCGGCGTGATCCTCATGGTCTGCGGGGCCATCGGGCTCGCGATGACCATGCTCGTGTTCGGGCGTCGTGACCGCGTCGGAGGGGCCGTGGTCGAGGACCGCGTCGTCACCCGCGAGCGCGACGTCTACTAGGCGCATCCGTACGAAGGACCGGCTCCCCTGGGGGCCGGTCCTTCGCATGTGACCAGCGGTTCAGCCGCCGGCTGCACTGCTGGCGCCCCGCAGGCTTGCCTGCTGCGGTTGACGAGCAAGGAACAGCGGACGACTCCGTGCCCGTCCACCTCAAGGGTCGGGACCTGGGCCCCCAGCGAGATCGAGCTCAGACAGGACCGCTGGCCGGGCGTCCACGGCCACCTTCGCCGCAGGACTTCGAAGAGGACCCGCAGCGGAACGTGCAGGACCTACCGGCAGGGCTGTTCGCCGGGGCCGACGAGTACACGGTCGTCGTCGACACAGGGAACTACTACCCGAAGCAGCGGGGCGGCCGGATCCAGGGGATCGAGGACCAGTCCTGGCGCCAGCAGCCGGCCCCCGCCTGAGCTTCATCGGGCGCAGCCCTCGCCGCTCGGATGATCACTGCCACTGCCTGGCGGCGCTTTGGCGACCGGCACACGGGGAAGCGTCAGAGCATCCGCTCCTCCACCGATGGGATTTTCGTGCTGCCACGCACCGCACACCGTGACGACGAGAACGCGTGATCGCGTTCGTCCTGGGCGGGGGCGGGCTGCTCGGTGCCAGCGAGGTGGGCATGCTGCAGGCGCTCGCCGAGGCAGCCGTCGTCCCGGACCTCGTGGTCGGCTCGTCCGTCGGGGCGATCAACGGTGCGGCCGTCGCCGGCGATCCGAGCCCTGGGACGACCGACCGGCTCGCCGACATGTGGGCGGAGTTGGGCAGCCGCGACGTCTTCGGCAGCGGCTTCCTCGGCCAGTTGAGGAATCTGGCGCGTACCCGGGTCTCGCTGCATGACAACGACGCACTCAGGTCGCTCATCACCGCGTACACCGGGGATGCGCGGATCGAGGATCTGACCGTGCCGTTCCAGTGCGTCGCGGCCAGCATCGAGCAGGCGGGCGCCCACTGGTTCAGCGAGGGCCCGCTCGTCGAGGCCGTGCTGGCCTCGTGCGCCGTACCGGGGCTCCTGCCGCCTGTGTCCATCGGTGACGAGCACTTCGTCGATGGCGGGCTCGTCCACTCCATCCCGGTCGGACGGGCCGTGCAGCTGGGCGCCACCGAGATCTTCGTCCTGCACGTCGGGCGGATCGAGCGCCCCCTCACGGCCCCGCGGTGGCCGTGGGAGGTGGGGCTCGTGTCGTTCGAGATCGCGCGACGGCACCGCTTCACCGAGGAGATGGCCGGCCTGCCTTCCCACCTGAAGGTGCACGTCCTGCCTACGGGGGACGACGCGACACCGCTCGCCAACCTGCGCTACCGCGACGCCCGCGGCGTCCGACCGCGCATCGCCACCGCGCGGGCGGCCACCGCGGCCTACCTGGCCGGGGCGTAACCGTGGCGGCCCCGGCGTGGGTCGTCCGGCGGTTCCTCGTCGCGCCTGTCATGCCGCTGCTGGCTGCCCTTGCGCTGGCCCTCTTCCCGATCGTGCTCTCGGGTCACGCGATCGTCGCGGTCGTTCTGGTCGCGGCACGCCGGAGCCCGGTGCGGTGGCGGCTGCCCCGTGCGTGGCTGTTCGGCATCGCGTACCTGCTCGGGGAGACCGCTTGTCTGCTCGCCTGCCTGGCTCTGTGGGTCGGCTTCCTCGGACGGGTCCGGAGCCGCCGGTCGCAGGAGCTGCACCTGGCCCTGCTCCGCACGTTCCTCGGCGCGCTGGTGCGGCTCGCCGGCTTCACGTTCCGGTTCCGCCTCGAGGTCCACGAGCCCGTGAGCCAGCCGGAAGACGCGGCACACATGGGCGGCCCGGCACCCGTCCTCGTGCTCGCCCGCCACGCGGGGCCGGGCGCATCCTTCATCCTGGTGCACCTGTTGATGAGCCGGTACGGACGATGGCCGCGCATCGTTCTCACGGACCGGCTGCGCTGGGACCCCTCGATCGACGTCCTGCTGACCCGGCTCGCCTCGCGCTTCATCCCACGCGGCGGCGACACCGCCATCGAGGCGATCCACGACCTCGCAGCCGGCCTGGGGGAGCATGACGCTCTGGTGCTCTTCCCCGAGGGTGGCGACTGGACGCCCACCCGCCAGCGTCGAGCGGTCCTGCGCCTCCGCCGGCGCGGACTCAAGGTGCAGGCCGAGCAGGCCGAGCGGATGCGGCACGTGCTGCCGCCCCGGCCGGCCGGCACCGTCGCCGCCCTGTCGGCTGCCCCGAACGCGGATGTGGTCGTGTTCAGCCACACCGGCCACGACGACCTGCGCGACCTGAGCAGCGTCTGGGCGGGGCTTCCGCTCCGCCGCGAGCTCGACGTCATCTGGTGGCGGGAACCGGCCGCCGGCGTACCCACCGGGGAGGCGGAGATCAGTGGCTGGCTGTTCGAGCTGTGGCACCGGATCGACCACTGGGTCGAGGAGCAGACGGATCTGGCGTTGCTCAGCCACCCGCCGGCCCCCTGACCGGACTGCGGCCGGCGGCGCCGAGCCCTACGACCAGGCCAGCGCGGTCGCCGGATCGGAGAGCAGCCGGCCGATGTCGGCGAGGAACTGCGAACCGAGCTGCCCGTCCACGAGCCTGTGGTCGAAGGACAGCGAGAGCTGGGTCACCTGCCGGACCACGATCTCGCCGTCGACGACCCACGGCATGGGACGTACGGCGCCGAAGCACAGGATCGCCGCCTCACCCGGGTTGAGGATCGGCGTGCCGCTGTCGACGCCGAAGGTGCCGACGTTGGTGATGGTGATCGTGCCGCGGGCCATGTCGGCCGG
The DNA here is from genome assembly GCA_025965475.1 of Frankiales bacterium. Taxonomy (GTDB): domain Bacteria; phylum Actinomycetota; class Actinomycetes; order Mycobacteriales; family SCTD01; genus RYN-124. The sequence continues at coordinate 5,648 of JAOPWV010000136.1, forward strand.
CGACGTCCTTCCCTCGCGGGCCGTTGCGGCCAGTTCCTGCAGAGCGACCGCCAGCTCGGGCAGCGACAGCCGCTCGGCATCCTTGATGTTCGGAACGATCAGGCCGCGGGGGGTCGCGGCCGCGATACCCAGATTCACGTACTGCTTGACGACGATCTCCTGCGCCGCCTCGTCCCACGTCGCGTTGATGTCCGGGTTGCGCTTGACCGCCAGCAGCAGCGCCTTGGCCACGAGCAACAGGGGCGAGATCTTCACGCCGGCGAACTCAGGCAGGGCCTGCAGCTTGGTGCGCAGCTCCATCGTTGGCGTCATGTCGAGCGTGAGGAACTCGGTGACGTGCGGCGCGGTGAACGCGCTGCCCACCATGGCGGCGGCCGTCATCCGGCGGACGCCCTTGACCGGGATGCGCTGCTCGCGCGTCGCCGGGTCGTACGCCGGCGCGTCCGGCGCGGACGCCGACGAAACAGCGGCGCCCTCCACGTCCCCGCGGGTGACCGTGCCGCCCGGGCCGGTGCCGGTGACGGTCGTCAGGTCGACGCCGAGGTCCTTGGCGAGCTTGCGGACCGGCGGCTTCGTGAGCACGGTGACCCCGCCGGTCCCGCCGAGGGTCATGGCCGCCGCCTGGCCGGCGCCGGCCCTCGGGCGGCGCGTGGCCGTGGCGGACTTCGGGCCGTACCCGACGAGGGTCGCCGTACGACCACCCGGTCCGACCTCGCCGATCAAGGCGCCGGCGGCCGCGCTCACAGGTTCGACGGCATGCTCCGGCGGAGGCGGCGGCACCATGTCGCCCACCTCCGGATGCGGCGCGACCACCGACACATCGGCGAGCGGACCGGCCGCAGGGTCGGTGTCGAACGTGATGATCGGCGAGCCGACGTCGACCGTCTCGCCGGCCTGGTGATGGATCTCCGTGACCAGCCCGGCGAACGGCGACGGCACCTCGACCGCGGCCTTCGCGGTCTCCACCTCGACGATCGGCTGGTTCAGCGCGACGGTGTCGCCGGGCGCGACCATCCAGCGCAGGATCTCGCCCTCGGTGAGCCCCTCGCCGAGATCGGGCAGCACGAACTGCTTCAGACGGCTCATGTCAGTACCCCAGCGACCGGTCGACAGCGTGCAGGACCCGGTCGAGGTCGGGGAGGTACTCCTCCTCGAGCCGGGACGGGGGGTACGGCGTGTCGAAGCCGGTGACCCGCAGGACCGGGGCCTCCATCTCGTAGTAGAGCTCCTCGCTGCACCGGGCGGCGATCTCGGCACCCAGGCCGATCGATTTGGGCGCCTCGTGCACGACGACGAGCCGGCCGGTCCGGCGGACCGACGCGAACACCGTCGGGAAGTCCAGCGGCGACAGGGACCGCAGGTCGACGACCTCGAGGGAGCGGCCCTCCTCCTCGGCGGCCGTGGCGGCGTCGAGGCAGGTCTTCACCATCGGGCCGTACGCCACCAGGGTCACGTCGGTACCGGGCCGGACAACCCGCGCGTGCCAGAGCGGTGCCGGGACCGCCGAGGTGTCCACCTCGGCCTTCTCCCAGTACCGGCGCTTGGCTTCGAAGAACACGACCGGGTCGTCGCTGGCGATCGCCTGCTGGATCATGAAGTACGCGTCGAGCGGGTTCGAGCAGGCGACCACCTTCAGGCCGGCGGTGTGCGCGAAGTACGCCTCCGGTGACTCGCTGTGGTGCTCTACCGCGCCGATGCCGCCGCCGAACGGAATGCGGACCGTGATGGGCATCTTCACCTGACCGGCTGAGCGAGCGTGGATCTTCGCCAGCTGGCTGACGATCTGGTCGAAGGCCGGGTAGACGAAACCGTCGAACTGGATCTCGCAGACGGGCCGGTAGCCGCGGATCGCCAGGCCGATCGCGGTGCCGATGATCCCGGACTCGGCCAACGGGGTGTCCATGACCCGGTGCTCGCCGAAGTCCTTCTGCAGACCGTCGCTGACCCGGAAGACGCCGCCCAGCTTGCCGACGTCCTCCCCCATGATCACGACCTTGGCGTCGTCCTCCATGCTCTTGCGCAGACCCTCGTTCAGCGCCTTCGCCATCGTGAGCTGCGCCATCAGTGCTGCCCTCCGGAAAACCCGGCGAGGTACTGCGCGAACTCCTCGCGCTCGTCACGCAGCACCTGCGTCGTCTCGGCGTACACGTTGTCGAACAGGGACAACGGATCCGGGTCCGGCATGGCGAGGCAGCCCTGGCGGATGCGGGCCGCGAGGTCGGCGGACTCGGCATCCAGGGCCTCGAAGAAGCCGCCGTCGACGATCTGCTGCTTGTACAGGAACGCCTTCATCCGCTCGAGCGGATCCTTGAGCTTCCAGGCCTCCAACTCGCTGGCGAGCCGGTAGCGCGTCGGATCGTCGGACGTGGTGTGTGCCCCCATCCGGTACGTGAAGGCCTCCACGAGCGTCGGCCCCTGACCGGTGCGCGCGTCGTCGAGGGCCTTGCGGGTGACGGCGTACGACGCGAGCACGTCGTTGCCGTCGACGCGTACGCCGGGGAAGCCGAATCCGCGGGCCCGCTGGTAGAGCGGGATGCGGGTCTGATGGCCGGTCGGGGTGCTGATGCCCCACTGGTTGTTCTGGCAGAAGAAGACGATGGGTGCGTTGTAGACGCTGGCCCAGACGAACGCCTCGTTGACGTCTCCCTGGCTGGAGGCCCCGTCGCCGAAGTACGCGATGGCTGCTTCGGCCGTGTCGGCGTCCCCGACTGCGCCGTCCATGGTGATGCCCATGGCATAGCCGGTCGCGTGCAGCGTCTGCGAGCCGATGACGATCGTGTAGAGGTTGAAGCGCTTCTCCTGTGGATCCCAGCCGCCGTTGCTCACGCCGCGGAAGAGCCCGAGCAGCCGCAGGGGGTCGACGCCCCTGCACCAGGCGACGCCGTGCTCGCGGTACGTCGGGAAGGCGAAGTCCTGCGGCCGCAGCGCCCGTCCGGAACCCACCTGCGCGGCCTCCTGGCCGAGCAACGCGGCCCAGATGCCCAGCTCACCCTGCCGCTGAAGGGCGGTGGCCTCGACGTCGATGCGGCGGACCAGGACGAGGTCGCGGTACATCGCGCGGTACTCGTCGTCGCTCAGCGACAGCGGGTAGTCCGGATGCTCGACCCGCTCCCCCTCCGGGGTGAGCAGCTGCACCAGCTCGGGGCCGGCGCTCGTGCTCGTGGCGACGGGCGTGGTCTCCGTGACCAGATCGGTGGTGGCCGGACTGCCCAACGACATGCGGGTCTCCTCGTGCGCTCGGGCACCACCACCGGGATCACCGGGTGAGGTGCGGGGCGACCGGAGCCCCAGCGTCCCGCGGGGTGGCGCGGGCGCGCCGGAGTGACCGGAGCAGAGCCATCCTGACAGACGAAGCGGCGCGAGTGTGATCTGCGTCTCGCGGACCACCCTGTCGGCGTATGGCGTCAGTCGCCGGAGTGTCCCCGGGACGCGTCGTGCTGACGGTCCCCCTGCCGGGAGTCAGCGTGCTCGCGGGAGTGTTCGCTGGTGGCACGGCGCTGTCTGGAGTCGTCGGCGTTCTTGTCGGCCTGCTCGGCGCGTCGGGCGGACTGGACCTGTCCGGTGGGCTGGGCCTGCTGACGGCCGGCCACCCGAACAGGACGTGCCGCGCGCCGGCTCTTGCCGGCCTGGTCGTGCTGGGCCTTTGTCCACTCCTGGACGGCGCGCTGCTGGAGCTGAGTCAACGCCTTCCGGGCCGCGGTCTCCGCCTTCGCCACGGATGGGACGGCCGCAGACGGGACGGATGCAGCGGTGATCGCGCGCGGAACAGCAGCCGCGCGGGGCCGTGACTGCGCGGCGTCCGATTCGCCCGCCTGCCCGACGAGCTGCAGTGCGTCGGCACTCAGCAGCTGGACCAGCTGGCCCGGGAGATCCTGCGAGCCGTTCTGCCCGGCCCCGGACGCCTTGACGGTGGAGTCGGACCAGCGCAGAGCTGCCCGCAGCAGTTCCAGCGATGCGGTGGAGGGGTCCGGCGCGGGCGCGGTTCCGCGGCGCACAGCGGCAACCGGAGCCACTGACGGTGCCGCAGCAGATACCGCAGCAGATACCGCGGCAGGCCGCGTGACCCGGACGGCCGCCGGCCCGGGGGCGGGTGCCGTCGAGCCGAGGACCAGCGGCTGAGCGGCCACCCCGGGTGGCGTGGTCCGCGTGGCGGTCAGAGTGGAGGGCTGCAGCCGGGGCCCTTGGAGGAAGAGCGCCACGGCCCGTGCCGCGGCCTCCGGAGCCTGCGCGCGCGGGGCCGCCGCCTGCTGCGTCGGCGTCGGTACGACGACGACGCCGGCGCCCGTGGTCCGGCCGCCGAGCGGCGGCAGGGTGCCGCTGCCCGGCGGGGTGACGGCCGAGGTCGCGGTGAGGACGAGCAGGGCGATACCGGCCGAGGCGAGCACCACGAGCCCGCCGGTGGCTCCGGTGAGGAGCAACCGCGGCGGCGCAGCAAGCCTCGTCGTGCGATGCGGACGTACCGCCACCGTTCCCTTCACCTCACTCTGTGTAGCCGTTCTGGCACGGAGAGTAGTCACAAGCCTGCTGGCCGGCCGGCTCCGGCGCGGTGAGCTGTCCGGATCAGCCCGCGAGCAACCCACGGAGAGTCTCGGCATCACGGCCGTCCACCTGAACCACCTTCGTCCGGCTTGTCACGCCGGTCCCCGGCGTCAGTCCCTGCGGCGTACGCCGCAGGCCTCGGCGACGGCCGCGAGCGCGGCCTCCGTCGCGCGACCGTCCACCGCCGGCGCGGCCACGTGGACGACGACGGCCCCGTCGTGGAAGCCGCCGATCACCGGAACGTGGACGGTACGGGGAGCGGCTTCACCCGGCCCGGTGGCCAGACGACGGCGAAGGCGCGACCGATGACCTTGTCTGCCGGGATCGTGCCGTTCACCCGCGAGTCGCTCGACGCGCCCCGGTGGTCGCCCATGACCCATAGCCGGCCGGCGGCCACGAGCACCCCCGGCGCACCTGGTCCGCAGCGCGCGCCGGTACCGGCTTCGCAGAACGGCTCGTGGTCGTCCTCGAACAGGTAGCTCTCGTCGAGCTCGACGGCCGTGGTCCATCCCCGGGGCTGAACCGTCACGTGACCCTTGCTGCAGCAGGCGACCCGGTCCCCCGGCAGGCCGATGACCCGCTTGATGTAGTCCGTCTCTCCCGGCGCCCCCAGGCCGATGAGGCGGCCGAAGGACTGGACCGCACCACGCAGGCCCGGGACCGGCACGACCGGAGGCAGCTCGCCGGTGAAGCTGTCCACCCCGTTGAACACGACGATCTCACCCCGGTGCACGTCGCGGACCTTGTAGAGCACCCTGTTGACGAGGACCCGGTCACCATTGCAGCCCGGACAGCCGTGGAGCGTGCGCTCCATCGAGCCGGACGGGATGAAGAAGGCCTGGACGAGGAACGCCTTCACGAGGATGGCGAGCACCACGGCCACGACAGGGAGGACGGGCAGGTCCCACCAGCCCCTGGCGGGCTTGCCCGACGTACGGCCCGACACGCTGTGCGTGCTCATCCGCGGACCCTACGACGGCGGCGCGGCCCGCGACGACCCTGTGCCGAGCCACCACACACCCGTGCCTGTGGCCGAGCCGGGACCGGCCCTCAGCGCGTCCGGGCGCGGGCGGCAACCTCCGCCCGCAGCGCGGCCAGCATGGTCGGGTAGTCGTAGGACCCCTCGTGCCGGCGCCCGTTGAGGAAGAAGCTCGGCGTGCCGTTCACGCCGCTGCGCACCCCGCTCTCGAAGTCCTCGCGTACCCGAGGCGCCCACGTCCGTTCGCTCAGCTCCATGACGAAACGGTCGAGGTCGGGTACACCCGCTGCAGCGGCGCACTGCAGCAACGTGGGCGCGCTCAACTCCTCCTGGTGCGTGAACAGCAGGTCGTGCATCGGCCAGAAGCTGCCCTGCGCCCCGGCGGCCTCTGCCGCCTCCGCGGCCGGCTCGGCCATCGGATGCACCTGTACCAGCGGGAAGTGCCTGAAGACGAAGGCCATCTCCTCGCCCATGGTCGCCTGCAGCGCCTTCACGACCGGATGCGCCGCACCACAGAAGGGGCACTGGAAGTCGCCGTACTCGACCATCACGACCGGCGCCTCGAGAGACCCCTGGATGTGGTCCCGCCTCGGGTCGACCGGCATCGCGAGGGCTCCAGGGGCGTTGTCGTACTGCTCGTAACCCGTCCTCATGGACGTCCTCCGGAACTGATGGCGGGGTCCCTGGCTGGCGGCTACCCGACGGGTCGGGACTGAACCCGTCCGGGCTGCTACGACTGGTTCGCGAGCCCGCGCCGGAAAGCGGCGGCGACCCGGGTGACCCGCCCGCCCTGGAACGTCGCGGCGGCGAGTTCGAGCTCGCCAGGCGGGTTGGCGCCGTTGGCCGAGGTGTGCGAGGTGCCGTACGGGTTGCCCTCCTGGAACTTGATCGGGTCGGTGTAGCCGGGCGCCACGACGATGCCGCCGAAGTGGTAGATCGTCTGATACAGCGCGAGCAGCGTGGACTCGTGCCCGCCGTGCGCTGTACCCACCGACACGAAGCCGCTGTAGACCTTGTTGGCCAGCGAGCCCTGCGCCCACTGCGGCCCCAGGGTGTCGAGGAACTGCTTGAGCTGAGCCGAGACGTTGCCGTAGCGGGTCGGCGTACCGAACACGATCGCGTCCGCCCACGTGACGTCGGTCGCCGCTGCCTCCGCGATCTCCTGCGTCTCCACCCGGTGGCTGGCCCAGCCCGCGTTGGAGGCGATGGCCTCCTCGGGCGCCAGCTCCGGCACCTTGCGCAGCCGTACCTCCGCCCCGTTCTTCTCCGCACCCTGCAGGACGGCCTTGGCGAGCTGCCAGACGTTGCCGGTGGCGCTGTAGTAGATGACCGAGACCTTGGCGACCTTGGCATCGCTCATCGCTTCCTCCAGGCAATCCTCGGGTACCGCGGGCCGGAGACGCACCGCCTCTACCCACGTCCCAGCCGTTCGCCCCCCGGATCCCCGCCCTTGACCGGACGGAGGTGCGGGCGGACCGTTCAGTGGTCCGGCCCGATGCGGCCGGCCAGGAGGCGGTCACCGTGGAACTCTCGACGCCCTTCGCGGGAACGGCCTTCTCGCTCCCGACGCCGCGGGGCTGGAACCCGGCATCGACGCCGCTCGCGGCGCCGCCGACCAGCGGGTGCGTCGGCTGCCCGGACTGGACGGGTCCGGCGGCTCCCTGGCAGAGCACGCGGGTCCTGCTCCCGACGGCGTTCCGCGTCAGCGGGCTTCCCACCGTGGACCTGCGCTCGTAGCGCGAAGCTCGGCGGTCCCGCTGTCAGATCCCCATGAGCAGATCGGTCTCCGCGGCTTCCAGCACCCTCTGCAGGTGCATGCCCCTGTGGACGTCGAGTTCATGCGAGTTGCCACGGACGACGGCTTCGGCGAACTCCTGGATCATCGTCAGGTAGGTGTCCGCCCCGACCGCGGCCGCGCAGTCCACCTCGGCATGGCCGCCTGGGCCGTAGACCTCGACCGAGGCCCGCTCGGAGGGTACGGGCACGTCCCCACTCATCGACGCATGGCTGGCCCGGCCGCCCTGATGTTCGAGCTCGAGGCCCAGCCAGCCGTGCGGATCCCCGTGTGCCCGCTCGCCGGCCACTGGGCCGAGCGCCGCATCGAGCAGATCCACCAGATGCGGGCCCCGAGACATCAGCACCCCTCGCTCGTGCCGCGACGGCGAGCCGGTCCTCGTGTCCGCAAAGGCTCCCGAGACCACCTGGCCGCGGCCGCCGAACGGGCGGGCCTGCGGAACGTCACCGCCGAGGAACGCGCGTACCGCCGCGGCGTAGCGCCAGGTCAGGGCGACCTGCGTGACGGCATGCGCCACGGTCGCCGCCTCGTCCAGCTCCTCGGCGCCGGCGAGGTCGCCGCCGATCGGCATCTCCAGCAACGCGGCCTTGCCACGCCGGATCGCCGGCACGGCGTACACCGGCTGCGCCGGCGGCGGCAGGGCGAAGGCCACCGCATCGCAGTGCTCGAGAAGTTCGTCGAACGTCGCGTAGAACGGGACACCATGTTGCTCCGCAAGGCTCCGGCCCCGGTCGACCCCGCGCGCCCAGACACCCGCGAACCCGACAGCGTCGCAGGACGAGAGCGCCCGTGCGTAGACCTCTGCTGCCCGGCGGCCCGCACCGGCCAGGCCGACAGCTACCACCATCGTCCGACTGTAGAACCGCGTCGGACGCGACGCCATGCCCCACGGATGACAAACCTTGACTGGCAGGGGGTCCGGCGTAACGTCGCAAACGCGACCTCCCCCGGATTCCGGTTGGGACGACGGGTCCGCGCCGAGGTCGACGTGCCGGTCGGACGTCCGCCTCAGGCATCTAGGTGTGACTGCCCGCCGGTCGCTGTGCGGCTCCCCGACGTCCCGCCGGAATCGCTGCCGGGGCCCGGCAGGAGGAGGACTCATGACGGACGAGGTTCGACCGATCGACGACGTACGACCGAGCGACGAGGTACGGCCGACGACGACCGACGCCGGCATCCCGGCGGCGAGCGACGAGTTCTCGCTGACCGTGGGCCCGAATGGGCCGGTGCTGCTGCAGGACCACTACCTCATCCAGAAGATGGCGCAGTTCAACCGCGAACGGGTACCCGAGCGCGTCGTACACGCGAACGGCGGCGGGGCCTACGGGTTCTTCCAGACCACCGAGGACATCACCGAGTTGACCCGTGCGGACCTGTTCCGGCCGGGTCAGCGGACGGACATGTTCGCCCGCTTCTCCACCGTGGCAGGGGAGATGGGCACCCCGGACACCTGGCGGGACCCGCGCGGCTTCGCGCTGAAGTTCTACACGCGGCACGGGAACTACGACATGGTCGGCAACAACACCCCGATCTTCTTCGTCCGGGACGCGCAGAAGTTCCAGGACTTCATCCACTCGCAGAAGCGCCGGGCCGACACGCACGTCCGTGACCACAACATGCAGTGGGACTTCTGGACGCTGTCCCCGGAGTCGGCCCACATGGTCACCTGGCTGATGGGCGACCGCGGCATCCCACGCACCTGGCGGCAGATGAACGGCTACTCGAGCCACACCTATCTGTGGGAGAACGCCGGCGGAGAACGGCACTGGGTCAAGTACCACTTCAAGACCGACCTGGGGGTCGCCCACCTGACGCAGGAGGAGGGCGACCTGCTCGCCGGCGCCGACGGTGACTTCCACAAGCGCGACCTGAGCAACGCGATCAGGAAGGGCGAGGATCCGTCCTGGACGCTGTACGTCCAGGCCATGCCGTACGAGGACGCGGCCGACTACCGCTTCAACCCCTTCGACCTGACAAAGGTCTGGCCGCACGGCGACTACCCGCTCATCAAGGTCGGCGAGATGGTGCTCAACCGGAACCCGGAGAACTACTTCGCCGAAGTCGAGCAGGCCGCCTTCGAACCGGCGAACATGGTGCCGGGTATCGGGCCGTCGCCCGACAAGATGCTGCTGGGCCGGCTGTTCAGCTACCCCGACACGCACCGCTACCGGATCGGGCCCAACTACCTGCAGCTCCCGGTGAACAGGCCGCGCTCCGAGGTCAACACGTACAACCGCGACGGGGCGATGCGGTACGAGAACCCCGGCGACCCGACGTACGCGCCCAACTCGTTCGGCGGGCCGCGGGCCATGCCCGAGCTGTACGGCAAGGACCTGAGCTGGTACGTCGAGGGCGACGAGATCGTGCGGTCGGCCTACCAGCCGCACCGCGAGGACGACGACTTCGGGCAGGCGCACACCCAGGTCAACAAGGTGCTCGACGACGCCGCCCGCGACCGGCTGGTCAGCAACATCGTCGGCCATGTCAGCAAGGGCGTGGCGGAGCCGGTGCTCAGCCGGGTCTTCGAGTACTGGCGCAAGGTCGACAAGACCATCGGCGATCGGGTCGAGCAGGGCGTGCGGCACCCGCTGCCGGTCTGAGGATCGGCCGGAGGATCAGGCCTCCTCGAGACGCCCTCGCTGCTGCAGGACGTAGAGCAGGATCAGGGAGGGCACGCACAGCAACGCCGCCGCGACGAAGATCACCGCGACCGACACCAGCGTCGGACGCGGGGCGGCGGCGTCGGCGATGCGGAGATGGGTTCCGAGCAGGTAGGGGTACTGCGCGACGCCCCAGCCGATGACGACGCCGCCCGCCGCGACGACGGCGAAGCCGCGCGGCACGCGGGGCACGGCGCTGCGCAGCAGGGCCAGCGCCGTGAGGCCGGCCGCGGCCGACAGGACGACGAAGGGCAACCCGGGGCCGAGAAGCTGGTCGAACAGATGGCGGGCGTCCGCATGCAGGATGAAGATGCCGGCGATCGAGACCACGCCGGCGACCCCGGCCATGACCAGCGCCCGGTGCCGGAAGTACGCCTCCAGGTCCTGGAGGCGCCGGGCCCGGGCATCCGCGGTCAGGAGTACCGCGGCCACATAGGCGCAGACGACGACAGCGAGGACGCCACCGAGCAGGGACGTCGGATTCACCCAGCTGCCGACCGCCTCCCCGTTGCCGCCGTCCGGCACCCGCCCCGAGGCGATGCCGCCCGCCACCGTCCCGAAGAAGAAGGGGGTGAGCACGGACGAGATGGCGAAGGCCGCCCCTGTCACGCGCTGCTCCGCCGTACGCACCAGGACCTTGCGGAACGCGAAGCCGGATCCCCGCAGCACGATCCCGAGGGCGGCCAGCCCGAGCGGGACGTACAGCGTGGTCATGATGGCGGCGAAGGCGGGTGGAAACGCCGTCCACATCACGACGAGGCAGAAGATGAGCCAGACGTGGTTGGCCTCCCACACCGGGCCGACGGAGTGGTCGATCAACTCGCGTGGCCGGCGGCCCCGCTCGGCACCGCCGGCTGTCAGGTCCCAGAAGCCGGCTCCGAAGTCGGCCCCGGCGAAGATGGCGTACAGCACCACGCCGGTGAACAGGATGACGGCCGCGAGGGTACTCACGCGTGCCCCGCTTGAGTGGGCTGCTGCTCCAGCGGCGGCTCCGGCCCGTACGGCACGTCGACGTCGTCGACACCGAGCCGGCGCCAGCGATGATGCATGGAGCGCAGGACGAAGATGGTTCCGGCGCCGATCGCGACGTACAGAACGAGGACCCCCGCGAAGAACAGCCACATGTTGCCCCGCGTGGTGACCGCATCCGACGTCAGCAAGAGGCCGACGACGGTCCACGGCTGGCGCCCGACCTCGGTCACGATCCAACCGGTCTCCAGGCAGATCACGGACACGACCCCGCTCACCGTCGCGAGGCGCAGGAACCAGCGGCTGCGCGGCAGATCCCGACGGCGCCACCAGGCCCAGGCGAACCAGACCGAGAGCCCCAGCAGGAGGAACGATGTGAAGACCATGACGTCGAACGACAGGTGCACGATGTTCACCAGGTGCGGTGCCGGGCGCACCGGTGGCGGGATCGTGTCCAGGCCGCGGATGCGGGTCGACGGGCTGAAGCCGGACAACATCGAGGCGCCGTTCGGGATATCGATGCCGTAGCGCACCTTCCCGTCGACCAGGAGCCCACCGAGCGTCTCCGGCACGTGATCGCCCGTCTGCGGCACGAGTTCGATCGCCGCGAACTTGGCCGGCTCCTTGTGGAACACCTCGCGCGCGATGACGTCCCCGAACAGGATCTGGAGAGGGATCACCACCGATGCGACGGTGAACGGGATCAGGAACCCGAGACGCGTGTAGCGGTCGCGACGCCCACGCAACATCCCGGCGGCGTACGTCGCCGCGACCATGAACCCGGCGACGATGTAGGCGGCCAGCAGCATGTGCACGAACTCGTACCAGAACGCACGGTTGAAGAAGACGGCCAGGGGGTTGACGTCCACCACGCGGTCGCCGCTGAGGGTGATCCCGCCGGGCAGGTTCATCCAGCCGTTAGCCGCGACCACCGACGCGGTGCCGCCCGCGCCCGACAGCACGACGGGCAGACCCGACCAGAAGTGCGGCCAGGGACGCAGTCGGCGCCAGCCATAGATGTAGATCGAGACGAAGATGGCCTCGAGGAAGAAGAAGATTCCCTCGATGCCGAAGGGGATGCCGTACGCCGCACCGAACCGTCCCATGAGCCCCGGCCACAGCAGGCCCATCTCGAACGACAACACCGTGCCGGACACGGCGCCGACCGCGAACAGCACCGCCGCCACCTTCGACCAGCGCTCCGCGAGGAGTAGGGCGTCTGCGTCGGCCCCGCGGATCCCCCGGTAGTTCGCGAGCATCATCAGGAAGGTGAAGGCCAGACCGAACGGGACGAGCACGATGTGGAAGCCGAGGGTGAAAGCCATCTGCTCCCTGGCCGGCAGCAACTGTGCCGGATCCCCGGCCGACAGCGCCGCGCCCGCGAGCGGTGCCAGGCCCATCACGGCGGATCACCCGCGCGCGCACGGGACGCGGCCGCACGCCCCTTCATCCGGTGCCGCCACGGGCATTGTCCGATGCGCTGGCGCCCACCGGTTCCCGGTCGGGCTTCCGGTCCTCGGCGTAGGCCGGCCGCAGCCCCTCCTCGTGGAGCTCATCGATCCGTACGGTCGGCAAGGCGTGCGGATAGTTCGCCTGCAGGTACGCGACAAGCCCCTCGCGTACCTCGCAGCGCAGATCCCAGTTGGTGGGCGCGTCGCCCGAACTCATCAGCCCGCGCACGATCATCGTCGAGGGCGTCGTGTCGATCACCTGCAACACCCAGTCCCTTCCGTCCCAGAGCGGTGAGTCGTGCAGCAGCCGGTGCAGCTCCGTGCGCAACTCCTCGACCGGCGTGGTGAAGTCGAGGTGCAGGACAACGCTGCCGAGCACCCGTGACTCGTGCCGGGTCCAGTTCTGGAACACGTGGCTCGTGAAGTAGGAGACCGGCAGGATCAGGCGCCGGTTGTCCCAGGTCCGCACGACGACGTACGTCAGGGTGATGTCTTCGATGTGCCCCCACTCGCCCTCGACGACCACCACGTCGCCGATGCGGATCGGGTCGGTCACGGCGATCTGCAGTCCTGCCAGCAGGTTGGCCAGCGTGGCCTGGGCAGCCAGGCCGGCCACGACGCTGAGCAGGCCCGCCGAGGCGAGGAACGAGGCGCCGAGGGCGCGCAGGCGCGGGAAGGTCATGAGTTCGGCGGCAAAGGCGACGAACACGACGATCGCGGCGAAGACCCGGCGCAGTACGGCGATCTGGGTCCGCATGCGCCGCGCGCGGCGGTTGTCCGAGACGTCGACGTCGAGGTGCGCGACCAGCACGTCCTCGGCCACACCGCTCAGGGCGATGACCAGCCAGGACGCCGCCGCGATCAGGATGATCGTCAGGACATGGCGGGCGACGTCCGCGGTGGCGGACCCGATCCGCTCGTAGGGAAGGGCGAGGTACACGGAGGACGCGACCAGCCCGACCCGGAAGGGACGGCGACAGCGTCGGCGCAGCCCGAGCCAGAAGGGGTCCCCACTCCGCTTCGCTCCGCGGCCGACCAGCCAGCCGATCGCGAGCGCCACGATCCACGCCGCAGCGGCCGCGAGGAGGATCGCGACGACCGGCTGTATGAGATCCCAGACGCGGTTAATGCCTCACCTCGGTTCTCCTCCACCCGCCACGAGAGGCCGGCCCCCGGGCCCGCGGCGTACGTGCGGCGTCAGCCCCCCGGTGAGACCGCTGGCGACCGCGCCGCCGGCCGCGGCGGTCCGGGCGGACAGCGGTGTGGCGACCGACTCGAGCGAGCGGCGCTCCGCGTCCACACCCCAGAGGTACTCCACGACGCCTCCCACGATCATGAGCACCGCCGCCGCGGCATAGCCGAGAAACACGTTCTGCCGGCTGTGCCCGTTGCCGATGAGCGTCGCGAACAGCCAGGGGGCGACGACGCCGCCGGACAGGGTCGCGATCGCGAAGAAGAAGGAGATCGCCTCGGCCCGGAGCTCCAGCGGGAAGACCTCGCTGACCGTGAGGTACGCCGACGACGCTGCCGCTGAGGCGAAGAAGAAGATGACGCACCACAAGATGGTCTGCGTCACCGCGGTGAGCGCCCCGCGGTCGAACAGCCAGCCGGTGACGAACAGCAGCACACCGGAGACCGTGTAGGTGCTGCCGATCATGATGCGCCGCCCGATCGTGTCGAAGAACCGGCCGAGGAGCAACGGCCCCAGCAGGTTGCCGACCGCGAAGGGGAAGATGAAGTAGGCGACCGCCCCGCCGCGGATGCCGTAGAAACTGGCCAGGACCAGCGCGTACGTGAAGAAGATCGCGTTGTAGAGAAACGACTGGGTCACCATCAGCAGGAAACCGACGATCGAGCGACGGCGGTAGTCGCGGAACAGGGTCCGGGCGAGTTCCCGGTACGTCGCCACCCCGCGCGGCTGGATCTCGATGGCCTGGTCCTCGGTCACGGGCCGCAGCAGGACCCCACGAGCCTCCGTCTCCCGCTCGATATCCGCGACGATGCGTTCGGCCTCCTGCACGCGCCCGTGGGTGAGCAGCCAGCGCGGACTCTCCGGGATCTTGCGGCGAAGCGGCCAGATCAACAGGCCGATGACCGGGCCGATCAGCAGACCGAGACGCCAGCCGAGATCGATGGGGAGCAGCCGGTCGTTCAGGAACGCAAGGTTGGCCGCCGCCCCGATCATCGCGCCCAGCCAGTAGGTGCCGTTGATGGCGAGATCGGTGTGCCCGCGGTACGGCGCGGGGATCAGCTCGTCGATGGCCGAGTTGATCGCGGCGTACTCGCCGCCAATGCCTGTGCCTGCGATGACCCGCGTCAACGCGAAGAACCAGAAGCTGGTCGAGAACGCCGTCAGGCCATTGCCGAGCAGGTACACGCCGAGGGTCAGGACGAACAGCTTGCGGCGGCCGAACTTGTCGGCCAGCCGGCCGAACACGAGAGCGCCCGCCACCTCGCCGACCAGGTAGAGGCTGGCCGACAGCCCGACCTGGGACGAGGAGAGCCCCAGGGTGCGGGCGTCCCGGAGCCGGTCGGCGATCGAACTGGCGACGGTGATCTCGATGCCGTCCAGGACCCAGGTGATCCCGAGGGCGACGACGACCCGCCAGTGGAACGGCCCCCAGGGGAGCCGGTCCAGGCGTGCCGGCACGGTGCTGCGGATCGGGCCGGACACCTGCCCGTGTGAGATCGCCGTCATGACGGCCTCCTGGTGCACCGCGCGCCTCGGGAGCGGCGGCTCTGCGCCAGCGGTGATGCCCGTCGCCCCGCCACTGTCACGCGGCGCCCACGCCGGGGCGGTCAGCCTGTCGGCCGGTGGGCCCGGCCCTTGTGGGGCTCGCGTTTGTCCTTGGCGTCGTCGATCTGCCGGATCAGTTCCTTCCGGGCCTCGACGAGCGCCCGGTCGAGGTCACGATGGTGCGCCGAGGCGACGAGAACAGGTACCTGCGGCAGTCTGGCCTCGAGGGTGACCTTCTGCTCGTCCCCGTCGCGGTTCTTCACCGTCACGACCACCTCCGCCTGCTCCGGTGACCAGCTCAGCAGGTGTGGCGCCAGCGGGGCCAGGGCCTCGACGAGGAATCTGCGGTCTGCGGTGCTGAAGCCGTTGCCGAGAGTGAGCCGCTCGTCCACCACCCGGGTCCGGTTCTCGTCGGTTCCGCTCATCTGCGACCTTTCTCCCCACGATGTACCAACACGGCGATTGGGGGGACCGTCAGAGCATCTCCAGCGGGCGCTTGCTCAGGGGCGGTGGGAACGCCCGATCGAGCATCTCCAGATCCTCTGGGGCCAAGCGGATGGCGCGTGCCGCCCGGTCCTCGCGGACGTGCGCCGGTGTACCGGCACGGGGATCGCGATGACCCCGTCGTCGCGAAGCACCCAGGCCAGCGCCGCCTGCACGGGCCGCGGCGCATCAGGTTGTGGAGCACCTCGACCAGTGTCAGGCCGATGTCCACCCCCACCACCCGGAATGGCCACGATCTCCGTCTCCCGCAGATCCGGGAACCCGGCCATGTGCCAGGTGCCCTGTCCCATGACCGGGATGCGTTCACCTGAGGGCAGGCTCGTCCTGGGCAGCGTCGCAATGACCGGCATCGTGACTCCTGGCAGCACGGAGGTGGCAGCACGGAGGGCCACCCTGTGCCCGGTCCGGCGGGACTCAAGCAGCCGGACCGCGGTGATCGCGAATGGGTCGCGCGAGCCGGGGCAAGGGGCGGCCATGCTCACCTCCCAAACGGTCGACGACCTGATCCGCTTCCCGCCGAGCGACACCCCGGTCCTGTCGCTCTACGTCGGGATCCCGGTCGACCCCGGCACGGCCGGGCCACTGCACACCCGCATCCACGGGCTGCTCGATCAGCTGCAGCCGCTGGCCGATGACACCTCGCTGGACCGGGATGCGCGGTTGTCGGTCCGGCAGGACCTCGAGCGACTGCACGCCGCGGCGACGGAGGAGCGCTGGGGTCCTCCTGGAGCCGCCGTGTTCGTCTGCTCGAGCCGGGGCCTGTACGCGCGGGTCGAGCTGCCGCGCGCGGTCCGGGACCGTGCCGTCGCGGATGCGACGCCCTACGTACGGCCGCTGCTGGCCGTGCTGGACGAATTCCACCACGCGTGCGTCGTCGTCGTCGACCGGGAGCACGGCCAGGTCTGGGACCTGTACCAGGGTCAGATGCAGGAGGTCGGAAAGGTCACGGACCCGGCGCTGCGCAAGCCGAACTACGGGGGTTGGCACGGTTTGAAGGAGAACCCGGTCCGTCACAGGGCCGAGGAACTGGCCAAGCACCACTATCGCAACGTGGCACAGCAGGTGTCCGACCTGTTCCGGAGCCGCAACCCCGAACTGCTCATCGTGGGCGGCCACCACGACGAGGTGCCTGACTTCCTCAGCTTCCTGCCGCGCGACGTGCAGACGAAGCTGGCCGGCACGTTCGAGGTGGACCCGCACACGACGACACCGGCGGTCGTACGGGACCAGGCCCAGCGCATCGTCGAGAACTTCGAGCGCGAGGGCGAGCGGCGCCGCGTCGCCGAGGTGCTCGAGAAGGTGGCCGCCCACGGCCGGGCCGTCGCCGGGCTGGAGCCCACCCTCTGGGCTGCCTCGACCGCCGCCGTGCAGGACCTTCTTGTACAGGAGGACGTCACGGTGGCCGGTGTGGTCTGCGATCAGTCCGGTTGGCTGGGCCTGGTGGGCGAGACGTGCCCGGTGTGCGGCGCGCGCACGCGCCACACCGACGACCTGCTCGACGAACTCGCCGAGGCCGTCGTCGACGAGGGCGGTTCCGTGGAGCACGTCCAGGCCGACACTCCCCTCAAGGAGCACACGGTCGCGGCGGCGATCCGCTTCCCGTTGCCGCCGCAACCGGTCGGTGCCTGAGCGTCATCCGTTGAGCGGCTGGAAGCGGCGCAGCCGCAGGCTGCTCGAGACGACGAAGACCGAGCTGACGGCCATCGCGGCACCGGCGAGCATCGGGTTCATCAGCCCCGCCGCGGCCAACGGCAGCGCGGCGACGTTGTAGGCGAAGGCCCAGAACAGGTTGCCCTTGATGGTCGCCAGCGTGCGCCGGGACAGCCGGATGGCGTCCGCGGCGGCCCGCAGGTCGCCGCCGGCCAAGGTCAGGTCGCTGGCTTCGATGGCCACATCGGTGCCGGTGCCCATGGACAGACCCAGGTCGGCCTGGGCGAGTGCCGCAGCGTCGTTCACGCCATCGCCGACCATCGCGACGACCGCACCTTCGGCCTGCAGGCGCTTGACCACGTCGACCTTGTCGGCGGGCAACACTTCAGCGATCACGTCGGCGTCGCTGATGCCGACCTCACGGGCCACGGCCCGGGCAGCGGCCTCGTTGTCGCCGGTCAGCAGCACCGGACGCAACCCCAGCTCGCGCAGCTGCGCGATGGCCTGCGCGGAGGTCGGCTTCACCGTGTCGGCGACGACAAGCACGGCCCGGCCGACGCCGTCCCAACCGACCGCGACCGCGGTCTTCCCGTCGGCTTCGGCAGCCGCCCTGCGTGCCTCGAGGTCGGCAGGCAGGGCCTGCGCCCACTCCTCCAGCAGTCGGGTGCGGCCGACGAGCACGGCGCGGGGGCTGCCGTCGACGTCCGGGACGACACCCTGCACGCCCAGACCTTCCAGGTTCGTGAACCCGTCGACATCGGGCAGCACGCCCACCTCGGCCGCGGCTGCGGCCGCGATGGCGGCGGCGATCGGGTGCTCGGAGGCGTGCTCGAGCGCACCCGCCAGGCGCAGCACCTGCGCCCGGTCCTCGCCGGCCGCCAGGTGCACGCCGACCAGCGCCATCCGGCCCGTGGTGACGGTGCCGGTCTTGTCCAGCACCACGGTGTTCACGCGGCGCGTGGACTCGAGGACCTCAGGACCCTTGATGAGGATGCCGAGCTGCGCGCCCCGGCCGGTGCCGACCATGAGCGCGGTCGGGGTCGCGAGGCCCAGCGCACAGGGGCAGGCGATGATCAACACGGACACGGCGGCGGTGAACGCGACCTCGCCGGTGGCGCCGTTGCCGAGCCAGAACCCGAGCGTGGCGGCAGCCAGCGCGATGACGACGGGCACGAACACCGCTGAGACGCGGTCGGCCAGCCGCTGCACAGCCGCCTTGCCGTTCTGCGCGTCCTCGACGAGCCGTGCCATCTGCGCGAGCTGCGTGTCCGCGCCGACCCGGCTGGCCCGCACGACCAGACGACCACCGGCGTTGATGGTGGCTCCGAGCACCGGGTCGCCGGGCCGGACCTCGACGGGGACCGGCTCGCCGGTCAGCATCGAGGCGTCCACCGCCGAGCTCCCGGACACGATGACGCCATCGGTGGCGACCTTCTCCCCGGGCCGGACGACGAACTCGTCGCCGACCACAAGCTGCTCGACCGGAAGCCGGGTCTCGCTGCCGTCGCGCAGCACCGCAACATCCTTGGCCCCCATGGAGAGCAGCGCGTGCAGCGCCGCACCGGAGCGGCGCTTGGCGCGGGCTTCGAGGTACCGGCCGGTGAGGATGAACAGCGTGACGCCCGCGGCGACCTCGAGGTAGATCTCGCCGGTGCCGGTCCCGCGCGAGGGGACCAGGGTGAACGGCATGGTCATGCCGCGCTCGCCGGCCCCGCCGAGGAACAACGCGTAGAGCGACCAGCCGAACGCAGCCAGCACGCCGAGGCAGATGAGGGTGTCCATGGTCGCAGCGCCGTGCCGCAGGTTGGTCCAGGCGGCCTTGTGGAACGGCCACGCCGCCCACGTGACGACCGGGGCGGCGAGGGTCAGCGACAACCACTGCCAGTAGTCGAACTGCAGCGCGGGCAGCATGGCAAGCGCGACGACCGGAAGCGTGAGCAGCAGGGTCGCAAGGACACGGTGGCGCAGCGCAGTGAGGGCATCGGGCTGCGGCGATCCCTGCGCCTCGGACGGTGACGGCGGCAGCACGGCGGTGTAGCCGGCTGTCTCGACGGTGGCGACCAGCTCTTGCGGGGTCACGCCGTCGACATAGGTCACCTTCGCCTTCTCCGTGGCGTAGTTCACCGTGGCGGTGACACCGTCCATACGGTTGAGCTTCTTCTCGATACGCGCCGCACAGGAGGCACACGTCATGCCACCGATGGAGAGCTCGACGGTGCCGCCACCCGACGTAGGCCCCGCGGCCGCCGGGGTGCTCGTGCTGGTGGTCACCTGCCTCCTCCTTCCCGGCGAAGCCTTCTCGTGAACGGCTGGTCCTGGCAGGTCTGCACGTCAGTGACCATGACCACCGGCAGGGCCATCGGCAGGGCCATCGGCAGCGCCACCGGTGGTGGCGACGGCGCCGGGCGCCGGTGCGACGACGGTGAACGGCGCAGTGTGAACGGCGCCGCCGGCCCGGAAGTCGAGGAACAGGCGATACGTGCCGGCCGTCGGGAACTCCGTCGTGAACCGCACCGTCGGACCGCCGCGCTGACCAGCGGCCGCCTCCTGCGCGGGATGCGTGTGCAGGTAAGCGAGGTCCCCGGCGCGCAACGACACGAGATGCCCGAAAGCGCCGAGATACGGCTCCAGGTCCGTGATCTGGCTTCCGGCCCTGCTCACCGTGAAGGTCAGCGTCGACTCGTGACCTGCGGCGGGAGTCCCAGCGAGCGCTACGTCGTACCCGCCCGTGGTGGTGGTCGTCGTTGCCGCAGCCGGTAGCGGAACGGGCGTGAACATGCCGGCGACCGAGATGTCAGCCCCGAGCGTCAAGCCGGTCTTGCGTGCGGCCGGCGTGAAGTCCGCGAAGGCCCGGTAGGTACCCCCGCTGGCGAGTTGGAGGGACGCGGTCCAGATGCCGGCGGCGTCGCGGACCGGGTGCACGTGCTGGAAGCCGGTCAGGTCCCGGCGGACCACGATCAGGTGCAGGTCCCTGGTGTGCGTGGTCGTGTACTTCTGCACGGGCGCCCCGTCCGGACCGGTCACGGTGAAGCGGAACCTCACGTGCTCGCCCGCGGGCAGGGTGTTGGTGTCAGGCATCAGGCTGTACCCGTCCTGGGAGACGGCAAGGCCGGGTAGGGCAACCGCCGTGGTGCTCTGCCCGAGGTCGGCGCCAGGCATGCCGCGGCCGTCCGTGCCGGAGTCACCGGCCCTGGCCGGCCCGCCGTGCGTCGGACGGCCTGACGATGTGACCGGGTCGGCTGCCGCGCCGATACCGAACGCAGCCCCGAACGCGACAGCAAGCCCGCCGACGTACACGCCGAGCTTCGCGACCGTGTTCATGGCGTGGCGTCGACCAACTCATAGCCCGCCTCGTCGACGGCACGACGGACCTGCGCATCGTCAAGTGGGGTGTCACTGATGACGTGCACCGGGGACGTGCCCCCCGCGACGAGGTCGATCGTGACGTCCCGCACGCCCGGGAGCTTCGTGAGCTCCTCGGTCACCGCGCTGGCGCAGTGCCCGCAGGTCATGCCGGTGACGTTGTACGTGGTCGTCGTGCTCACGGTGCTGCTCCTGGCGGTCGGTCTCGATGATGTGCAGGTCGGGTGCGACCCGAGATGTCAGCTGCGGACGAGACGCGCGATGGCCTCGGACGCCTCGCGCACCTTTTCGCCAGCCTCCGGGCCGCCCTTCTGCGCAGCCGTGACGACGCAGTGCGCAAGGTGCTCTTCGAGCAGCTCGAGCGAGAAGGACTGCAAAGCTCTCGTCGCCGCGGATACCTGCGTCAGAATGTCGATGCAGTACTTGTCCTCTTCGACCATGCGCTGCAGACCCCTGACCTGGCCCTCCACTCGCCTGAGCCGCTTGAGGTGGCTCTCCTTGTGGGCGCTGTAGCCGCGCGTCGGGTCATCCATGCTCATCCAGCTCCTTCATCGTACCCGCTGGGGGTATGTTGCCACGGTACCCCCTCTGGGTATTCGCCGCAATCCCCGGACGGGGCCACCTGGTCCGCGCCGGGCATGAGGCGGCTCTCCGACATGCTGCGGGGACTGCGGCATCACACTGGGGACCGGCAGCTCCTACATTGCGGAGCACGGGACCGTCGGTGGCCGACGTCATGGGCCGCAGCGTCGGCAAGCCCGATCTGGCCAGACGAGTACGGCGCCGGGACGGGCGCCGCCGTCAGATCATCGCTGCCTCTACCGGAGCCGTCAGCTGCGTCGTCCTGGCCATCTGAGCCGTGGTTCTGCCCGGCCTGATTCAGAGAAGCTCGGGCAACTGCGGGAAGCCCCAGATCCGCCGCCAATCTGGGCGACAGGCGAACCCACGCCTGTACGTCAGCCTCACCGTGGAAGGTGCGCTGAGCCAGGCAGAGGCACGGCGTGTCGTGAGTGGTGTCCGCGACCAACCATGAGCGGACGCCGCGCCAAGCCGGAGGTCCTCCTGCTGACAGACCCCTCAGCGTCATCAGTTCGCGCGTGGTCGCTAGGCCGGCAGGTCAGGCGCCTGGTCTGCGTCGCCGAAGTCGGGGACGGTGATCGCGCCGTCTTCTCCCATGGGAAACCCAGGGTTGTGGGCGATCTCCCACACGTGGCCGTCGGGGTCGGTGAAATAGCCCGCGTAGCCGCCGTAGAACGTCTCGCCCGGAGGTCGCGTCACCGTGGCCCCGGCCTCGAGCGCCGCCTCGACGATGTCATCCACGTCCGTCCGGGAACGCACGTTCTGGGCCAGCGCAACGCCGCCGAAGCCGTCGGTCTGTGCGTCGACGATGCCGGCGTCGCGGGCGAGCTCCTCGCGTCCCCAGAGCACCAGCGCCATGGCTCCCACCTGGACGAACACCGTCCCCGACACCGTCTGCCCCGTCCAGCCGAGCCGCTCATAGAACCGACGAGCCCGCGCGAGGTCCCTCACTCCCAGCGTGACCAGGCTGATGCGCTGCTCCATACGAAGACCGTAGTGCTGAGCACGGCCGTCGAACCGGCCGATGTGCGGCCTGCTTGTTCCGATCCTCAGCTCACTGCGGGCAGGCCTTGCGTACCTTCCATCCGAACTGCCTTCAGCTCCGTCGGTGACAGGCCGAGTAGGCGCAGGATGGTCGGGGCGATCTGGTGGCCGGCCGTCTTCCACGCCGCATCCATCCCGTCGAGGATCGGGCCGCCCGGAACACGGGTCAGCGCGTTGGGCTCCACCGGGGATTGTCCGTGCTGCTGGCCGCACCCCGGTACCTGCCCGAGACCGGGCGCCGGCCAGCCCGACGACCTGGGCGGTGCCTTCAGCTCGACGGCGGGCATGACGGCGCTCGTCTACGGCATCGTGCGCGCTGCAGACGCCGGCTGGAGCGATCCGCTCACCGTCGCCTCCCTTGCGGTCGGCATCACCTTGCTCGCCTGCTCGTGGTGAACGAGGCGCGAGCCGCCCAGCCGATCATGCCGCTGCGGCTGTCGGTAGCGGTCGCCGGTCCGCGGCTGACACGGCGGCTGGGAGGCGGCCAGGTGGGCAACGGGCGGCTGCTCGCCGCGGGCGTCGCTGTCACACTGATCGGGATGGCCTGGCTCAGCCGCCTGTCCGTCGCCGTCGCCGCAGCCGCCGACACTGCTGGCCTTTGACCCCCCGCGTCTGCTGGCACACCGCGTCGGTGCCGCGCTCAGCGCCGGCACGGTCATGCCCGCTGGCGCTCGCCGTCGTGCTCGCACTCGTCGCGCTACCCGACCGGCGGGCGGAGCTCGCGGCGAGGGCTGCGTCCGTCTGACACCACCCCAGCCGTCCCACCACAACAACCCGCCACCATTCCGAAGGAGCCTCATGGAGATCGTCCCGAAGCAGCCGACCGTCAAGGCACCGGCACAGATGTTCACCGGCGACGCCTGGTACGACGTCATCGCCCTGGGTGAGTCGCCTGCTCGCATCCGGGTCAACGTCGTGCGCTTCGCACCGGGCGCCCGCAACGCCTGGCACGCGCACGTCAACGGGCAGACGCTGCACGTGACCGAAGGCCGCGGCCTGGTCCAGTCCCGCGGCGGCGAGATCGTCGAGATCCGGCCCGGCGACACCATCTACACACCGCCGGGCGAGTGGCACTGGCACGGTGCCCACCCCGACCACTTCATGGCCCACCTCGCCATGTGGGAGGGCTCCGGCGAGGGGCAGGGGCCGGAGACCGCGTGGGGCGACCTCGTCACCGACGAGGACTACCGCGCCCGCTGACTCCGCCGAGCCGCTGCAGCGGGTCCCGACCGTCGACAGTGGTCTCGAACCGATGGCCTGCCACGCTCGCGACCGCCTGCGCCAGCGTCCGGGGCGGTCGGATCGTCATCAACGGCCAGGACCCGCATCTGCCGTCTCCCCGCGCCCGGGGAGCAGAGCCAGGAGCGCGGCCGCGGCGCGGTCGTGTTCATCGTGGAGGCGGGCGACCATCGCTGGCAGCGCCACAAGGCCGTCTTTGGCCGCGAGCTCGATCTCGGCGCACACCGCTGCCAACCGGCGCGCGCCGACGGAGCCGCTGCTGCCCCGTAGCGTGTGGGCCACCCGGCCGACGGCGTCGAGGTCGTGCGCGTCGAACGCCTCCTGCAGCTCGCCCACCCGGCCGGGGGCGTGCTGGAGGTAGAGCGACACGATGGCCTCGAAGGCGCTGCCGAGAGTCAGGAGCCCGTCGAGCACCCCTCGGTCGAGGACATCGCTGTTGTCCGCGACCACGTCGGGAGCGGACGGTTCCTGAGGTACGGCGCTCGTCCAGCCCCGGAGCATGGCCGCCAGCGCCTCCCGGCGCAGCGGCTTGGACAGGAAGTCGTCCATGCCCGCTGCCCGGCACCGCTGCTCGTCGGACGTGAGTGCCGAGGCGGTGAGCGCGATGATCGGCGTCGTGCTGTACGGACCCTGCGCCGCACGGATCTCCCGGGTCGCGGCGAAACCGTCCAGCACCGGCATCTGGCAGTCCATGAGCACGATGTCGTAGTGCCCCGCCCGAACCATCTCGACGGCCTGCCGCCCGTCCTGCGCGAGGTCCACGTCGTACCCCAGTTGGGCGAGCATGCCGGCCACGACCCGTTGGTTGACCTCGTTGTCCTCGGCGACGAGGACGCGCCCGTTCGCGGTCTCCGCCGGCACTGGCATCCGCGGCCTGGTCGACGACGGGTCGAACTCCTCGCCACCCAGGAGCTCGCTGAGCCGGTCGAACAGCTGCGCCTCGCGGACCGGCTTCGTCAGGTACGCCCCGATGCCGGCCGCCTGGGCGGCGGCCCGCTCGCCCTGGTTGTTGCTCGAGGTGAGCATCGCCATCGGTGTCCGCGCCAGCTGCGGGTCGGCCAGGATCGCATGTGCCAGCGCGAGCCCGTCCGTCCCAGGCATGTGCATGTCGAGGACGGCGACGTCGTACGGCGTGCCGCGGGTGATGGCGGCCCGTAGCTCGGTGAGTGCCGACTCGGCGTCCGCCACGCATGTGGGTTCCAGCGCCCAGGCGGTGAGGTACTGCCGCATGACCTTGCGGTTGGTGGCGTTGTCATCCACGACGAGTGCGCGTACCCCGTCCATGCACGGCCGTTTCGGCTTGTCCGGCGCCGCCGCCTGCGCGGCAGGCAGGGGAAGGACGAAGAAGAACGTCGACCCCTCACCCGGCGTACTGACGAGGTCGAGCGAGCCACCCATGAGCTCGACGAGCTGACGGCTGATCGTGAGTCCCAGCCCCGTACCGCCATACCGACGGGTGGTGGAGGCATCGGCCTGCCGGAACGCCTCGAACAGCCGGACCTGTTGATCGGCTGTGATGCCGATGCCGGTGTCGCGCACAGCCACCTGGACGAACGGAGCGCCTTGCGCCGCCGGCACCACGTGGACGACGACCTCGCCGCGCTCGGTGTACTTCACCGCGTTGCCGACCAGGTTGTTCAGGACCTGCCGCAGCCGGTGCGGGTCTCCGTGAACGAAAGGAGGCACGGCCGGGTCGACCCAGGCGACGACCTCGACCCCCCGGGTAGCGGCCACCGTCGCGAGCAGACCGACGACGTCCTCGACGATCGGCCGCAACTCGAAGCCCACGGCCTCCAGATCCAGCTTGCCTGCCTCGATCTTCGAGAAATCCAGGATGTCGTCGATGACCGTGAGCAGGGCCTCCGCGGAGCCGCCGATCGTGTCCGCGTAGTCACGCTGCACCGGATCGAGGTCGGTGTCGCGCAGCAGGGCGGTCATGCCGAGAACACCGTTCATGGGCGTGCGGATCTCGTGACTCATGTTCGCGACAAACTCGGACTTCAGTCGCGAGGCCTCCACCGCGGCCAGGTGCGCCTCCGCGACGGCGCGCTCCTGCACCCTCAGGCTCGTGACGTCGCGAACGAACGCGTTGAAGGACGGCACCGCGAGGGTGCCGCTGCGCCACAGCGTGATCTCGGCCGGGAAACGGTGCCCGTCGGCGTGCACCGCGTCGACCTCGGTCCGCTGCCCGATCAGACGAGACTTCCCTCCGCCCAGGACGCGCGCAAGTCCGGCCCGATGCGCCTCGCGGCTCTCGGACGGGATGAGCAGGTCGGCCGCGTCGCGCCCCATCGCGGTGGCGCGGTCGTGCCCGAACACCGTGGTGGCCTGGGCGTTCCAGCCGGTGACCCGGCCGTCGGCATCGATCGCGACGTAGGCATCCCCAGCCGCCTCCAGCACGCTTCGCAGATGCTCCTCCCGGTCGGCCAAAGTGGCCTCCGCTGCGCGCCGACGGCCGTCGGCCCGTACGGCCAGGATCAGTCCGACCAGGAGCAGCTGCACGAGCAGCACCGCCGCGGCGACCACCCGCGCAGCCAACCGGCGCGAACCGGCGAACGCGTCCCGCTCGGACACCTCGGCGACCACCGCCCAGCCGAGGCCGTCGACGGGCCGATAGGACGAGAGGGCAGGACCGTCCGCACCAGTTCCCCCCAACGTGCCGCTGCGCCCGGCCAGGGCCGCGCGCACACGCGGATCGGACGAAACACTCGGAAGGCCAGGCAGTTCGCTTCCGGCACCGGACAGCAGATGTCCCTGCTGGTCGGTGACGGTCAGCTCGACGCGCTGTACCTCGGCCAGCCTCCGGGAAAAGGCCCGGATCGCCTCGAGGCGGTAGCCGACAACCACGACGCCCAGCACGTTCCCGCGCTTATCCCGCACAGCGACGCTCACACCGACAGCGCGCGGGTTGCCCGGTGCAGCCGCCGTGAAGGCCTCCGACACGTACGCACCATTGGTGGTCAGAGCCCCGCGGTAGTAGTCGCGACCCGCGTAGCTGCGACCCATCACCGACGGCGTCACGGGCTCGAAGCTCAGCAGATCGCCCGGGGCGCCGAGTACCCAGGCTGCGAACAAGTTCGGGTGCGCGAGCTGCAGCGCCTTGACGTGCCGGTCGAGGACAGCGACGTCGGCTCCGCCTGGGCGGGTCAGCGCCGCGAGCAGCGACGGCCGGGTCGCATAGGACGTGACAAGCCTGCTCAGGCTGATGAACTGCTCATTCAAGTACTCGGAGCTGACCGATGCGGTGACCGCCATCCGCTCGCGCACTTCCTGCCGCATGGCCCGGTCCGACTCCTGCACGGCGACATAGGTCAGGCCGACGAGCGGGAGCAGTGCGAGGGCGACGAAGGCGGCGACAAGACGGACGGCAGATCGCCGCAGCGCCGCCCGGACGGCGGGGGTCTCATCGACGGTGTCGAGGACGACGACGCGGGTCAAGGCCAGGAACGTCATCGCGACGGAACCGAACGCGATGAGCACGACGTCCTCGGACGAGCCCTGGATGGCACGGACGAGGAGCAGCGCGGGTAGCGGCAGCACCGCCGCGGCGACCACCAGGTGGCGCACGGAGGCGCGGCGCCGCGCACCCGTGCGTGTCCCCGCGCGGTAGGGAAGCAGCGCCGCACAGCTCAACGACGCAGAGGCGACCAGCCAGAAGCCGAACGTCGGGGTGCCCAGGCGAAAACTGCCCTCGGAGACCTGAAGGACATACAGGAGGTCCCCGACGCCCTGGCACAGCGCCCAGAGCAGCAGCAGGCGGATGCGACCGCCACCCAGGCCGGCGAAAACGAGGCGCGCCGCCATGGCGAGCACGAGGACGTCGAAAACGGGATGCGCCATCGCGACGACCCGCTCGGTCGTCGAGAGGCCGGGGGCGGCTGCCACGCGGGAAACGGCGAAGGCCCAGGTGAGGATGCCGAGACCGACCGCGAGCATCCCGGCGTCGAGCAAAGCGACGAGCTGAGGGCGTCGGCGAAGGCCACCACCGAGGCTCACGAGTGCGACGGCGGCGGTGGCGTAGCCCGCGAGGAAGGCGACATCGCCCGGTACGGCGTAGGAGTGCGGCAGAACGAGATACCACGCCGCCCACCCCAGGGCGGAAGCGACCTGGGCCGCGGCAAGGGCGTACCACGGCCAGCGGCGAGGCGGGTTGTGGTGCCGCGTGCCCCACGCGAGGGTGATGGCGGCCACCAGAGGCGCCACCGTCAGCGCCAGGCCACGCGCCACCTCACCGGGCAGCAGGCAGAAGGCCAGCGCGCTGACCGCGTGGCACGCGAGCGCGAAGGCCAGCAGCGTCCCGGGGATTCGACCCGCCAGATCGGCGCGCCCCCCGACGACGGCCGGGTCCTGCTGCTCCTGCACCTTCGGCTCCTTGTCACGGGCGGATTGCCCAGAGAGTCTTCGGGCGGAGGCGGTCGGTCCTGAGCTGTCTGTGGCGAATCGGTAGAAGCCCTCAGTAGTTGCTAGTTCGTCCGGGTCAGCTGCCCGGTGCCTCGCACGCGGGACGTACAGCCCGCGGAGCCGGTCGGCCAAACCTCCACAAGCGATGCTTTGTCCTTGCGACGCGCTGTCCAACGTCGACACCCGGGGCGCATAGCGTCGCCTCAGCGGGTCAAGGGGGCGGCCGACGGGAGGCCGCGTGCTACATGCAGGAGCCGCCCGGAGCAGGCAGGTCACCAGGCCCGTCTGTCAGCCGCAGCAGCAGCTCGCGTAGCTGCCGCCGCTCCAGCGGGGAGAAGCCCGCCATGACCGCGTCCTCGGCGGCGTCGCGCCCTGCGGCCACCCGCGTGTCGACCTGCCGGCCGCGGGCCGTGATCTCCGGGATGCGGGCCCGACGGTCGCGCGGGTCGGAGCGGCGTACCACCAACCCGTCGCGCTCGAGGCGGTCCAGCAGGGAGGTCAGCGTGGTCTTGTCCAGGCCGAGCTCGTTCCCGAGGGCGAGCTGCGTGCGCCCGGGCTCGGCGCACAGCGCCGCAAGCACGATCCACTCCCGGCCGCCCTGCAGCCCTGCGGCCTGCGCAACGCCGTCGAGCCCGGTGCGCAGCCGCTGACCGGCGCGGTGGACCAGCCAGGTCAGATCCGGCTGACCGCCAGCGGCGGCACTCGCGCACGCAGGTCCGGCGTCATCCGCGAGGCCGGAACCGTCCACGCCGACAGGCTACGCGATCCGGGACCAGATGTTCCGGGCCCCGATATTCTTGACTCGGATATTCTTGGTTCGTACGGTTGTGGAACCGCCGGGCATCGGGCCCGGCATCGCAACCCGGACGGACCTCATGACCCTCCTCCGCATCGACGCCAGCATCCGCACCTCGGGATCGGCCAGCCGCGAGATCGCCGACACCGTCGAGTCCGAGTGGATCTCCGCCCACCCCGGCGCCCGCGTCGTGCGCCGCCATCTCGGCACCGAGCCCCTCCCGTCCGCGGCATGGGCCGACGCCGTCAGCGCCTCCTGGACGCCGGAGAGCGACCGGACCCCCGAGCAGCTCTCGAGCCAGGCCCTGGCAGCTGCCTTGGTCGACGAGCTGCAGGCCGCCGACGCCGTCCTGCTCGCCGTACCGCTCTACAACTTCGGGGTGTCCCAGCACGTCAAGACCTGGATCGACCTCGTCATCACCGACCCGCGCGCCGGCGCCGGAGCCGCCCCGCTGCTCGCGGGTAAGCCCGTCGTACTCGCCACTGTGCGCGGAGGCGCGTACGGCGCGGGCACCCCCCGCGAGGGCTGGGACCACTCCACCAGCTACCTGCGCCGCATCCTCGCCGACGTCTGGGGCGCCGAGCTCACCATCGTCGAGCGCGAGTTCACCCTCGTCGGGGTCGTCCCCGCGCTCGACGAGTTCACCGCCCTGGCGGCAGACCTGCACGCATCGGCGCTTTCCGCGGCCCGGGCCGCAGGCCGCGCTCTTGGACGGGCGGCCGCTGCCGCCTAGCGAGACGCCGCTGCCCGCGTCATCGATCTTGTGCACAGAGGGCGCGGCAGATGTCCGTGATACTGGACTGCCCAGATCAGGGCGGACGTCCGGCTTCGTGCGACAGTGGCCGGACCCGTCCCCGTTGGCGGGGTGAACGGCTCGGGGCAGGACCGGCGCCGCCGGAGGCCCCGTCGGTCCAGGAGCGCGCCATGAGCAAGGACAAGGGCGGCCGAGCCGCCAAGAAGCCCAAGGCGGAGAAGAACATCAAGACCACCGGACAGACGCCCTCAGCCGGCAGTGGGGTCGTCAGCGTCAGCACGGCGAAGGGCAAGAAGTAACGCAGCACCTCAGGGGCCAGGCGCAGGCGGAGCCACACGACTGCACCTGGCCCGGCGCTCCCCGGGACTCCCCGGCCCTGCCGCCCGTTGGAGGGTTGTCAACGGCTCGTCCATCCGCGTGCTCAGCCGTCATCGACGCCGCACCCCGTGGACGACTGTGGGCGGTCGCCTCACCGGCGTTCCGCTGGGCGCTGATCAACCGACTGATCCATTTCTGGGCCTCAGGAATCTCCGCCTCAGCGCCGACGTCAGCTGCAGGCGTGGCCTCGCCCACTACGTCGGCCAGGCGCAGCGCGCCATTTGCGAGTGGGACGAAGCCGCCTGCGGGCTGCGCTGAGGGTGGCCGGGTTGAGCGTGTAGGGGCCGGCGGCAATCTCGCTGATGTGCGCTTCGGCGCACGAACGGCACCTGCAAGAGTTGTGAGCGCCTGGCTCGATCAGGTGCGCCGGTCATGCCGGCGCATGTACATGCGCACACTGGTGCCTTCCTGGGACGAGCGGAGCTGGACCAGGTCGCAGAGCTGGTTGATCATCCACAGGCCGCGCCCGCCCTCCTGCTCGCCGTCCGGCATGACGCGACCGGCCAGGGGGAGGGTGATCCGACCGCGGTCACGGATCTCGCAGACGAACTGCGTGCCGTCATGCCATGAGCGCAGCTCACCATCTCCGCCGCCGTAGCGGATGCTGTTGGTGGCGGCCTCGTGCGCCGCGAGGATGAGCTCCTCGGTGCGGCCGGAACTGAGCCCGGCGGCCTGCGCCGCCACGAGGAGCGTTAACCGGACACCGGGAAGCGTCTCGCTGTCGAACCGCAGCAGCCGAGCCTCCGGGTGGTGGTCCGGCAGCGGACCGAGCAGACCGGACGCGTCGTCACCGGCCGCCAGGTAGCTCGCACTGTCGGCCAGCAGGTCGTCCACCACCAGCAACGGATGGCTGCGCTCGGCCTCGGCGACCACCGCCGGAGAGAGCGCGTCGGCGTCGTACGGGCAGCGCAGCCGCCAGCCGGGGCCGGCGTCGAAGGCCGTGTTCAGCAGGTGCTCGTGCACGTGGCACTCGGCGATCTCGTCCGCACCGCGGTCCGCCCAGACCGGTTCGCCGATACCGCGGGCAGGGCGACCGAGCGCCGCACTGCTGTCCACGAATCGCTGCCACTCGGGGATGATCCGCGCCGGGTTCCCGCCGATCTCCTTCATGTCCAAGAAGGGCACCTTTGCCGCGTCGTTACCCAGCGCATCCCTGAGCAGCGCCGTCTTCTCGGGCACCAGGGCGACGAGCACAGCCTCTCCACCGGCGAGTCCCTCCCGGACGAAGTCGGCGGTGCCGTCGATGAAGGAATCGTCGCCGCGGTAGAACAGGGCTTCGTGATGGAAGCGCGCGGCAGTGCTCACGTCGGCACCTTTCACCCTCACCGGCAAGGAAGTGGTCGAAGTCGAGGAGCGACCACGTCCGCGGGAGGCGCAGAGCTCTCTCTTCCACACGCAGATCCGACTAATCGTAGGTCGTGGAGCGGGCTTCCGGCTCCAGCACGCTGGATTCGCCTCCGCCCGGCGTAGCGCTCGCCGCCGTCGATGTCGATGTCGATGTGGTCGCGCAGTTGAAGATCAAAGACAACGTCTGCAGCTGCCGGGTTCTCCTTTCGGGACGACCCCCTTGAGGTCAGTGCAGCCGTCTACCGCGGGCCAGGCACTCGACTCCGTCCGGACCCTGTCGTACCGGGGCTCACCGCCGAAGCGCGACTCGCTCGGCGCGGTGACGCCGGGATTTCGAGTTCCGCCGCAGACGGCCGCGTACGTCTGGCGCGCGCATCACGCCCGAGGGCAGCGTGCGCGTCAGCGCGAGAGATGAACCGATCGGGGTGCCGACCCTCGGTCAGGCGTTTCGCGCTGACGATTGCGGGTGCGGTGTTGCTCCGCCCGGTACGGCGAGCCGACCGATCAGAGCGCGTCGGCCGCAGTCGGTCCGGACATCGCCCGAGTCCGCCCCTCGCAGTCAGACGTCAGGGCCGACCCCGGGATGGCGACGTCACCAGGGGACCGTGGAGATGCTGTACCGGTGGCCGCCACCGGTGTCGATGACCATGCCGAAGCCTTCCGCTAGACGCAAGGCGGTTGCCATGTCGGAACCCGTCGCCGTTCTCTGGCCGTCGGGACGCACCAGCGGCATGGTCACGCGGGAGCCGTTGGCGGCGATGGCGAGGCTGGTGTCGAGGAACAGCAGCCGCTCGGTGTCGTCGGGTCGACGGCACGTCGTGTCGGTCACGGCAAACTTGCCGGAGTACGGGTGGTCTTCGCTGACCTGCGGGAGGTGGAGCCTGTGCCCGTCGGGCAGCGTCTCGAACTGGACCCATTCCATGGATGCTCCAGATGCGTTGAAAGCACGATCGCCCACGCCCGTCACCGAACCCGCGCGTTCGACAACGTGCCGTATCAGGCTTGAGGGCCACATCGCGGCGAAAATGCTGTCCATGGCTACCGGGCCGCAGGCTGTTCAGAGGCGGTCTTACGGGCGTCTACGCCGGGTGCTGTCGTCTGGACGGTCTTGGGTGGCAGCCACGGCATCCCGTCCCGGGTGAGCCATCTCATTGCCTGCTGAATGCTTGCTCTGGTGTGCGCGCGGCACCGCCCAGGATCGACGGGTGGCCGCGCCCCTGGTTCCGCTTGCGCGTGCCTCCGGCCGGATGCGAGGGTGTTCGCGTCCGGCGTCGATCCACTGGTCACCGGCCTCGCCATGGGGCTGATCACCTACGCGTCCCCGGTCGAGCGTGCGGTCCCGGAACGGGCCCCCACCTGTTCCGGTTGTTTTCGCGAACAGCCCACGTCGGAGCTCGCGTGCACGGCCCGCCCAGGCGTGAACGCCGCCGTCCCGCCCAACGCGAATTCGCCCTGCTCGGCCGCTGCCTCTGCTGCCGCGGTGGCCGGAGTCGGCACGGGCGCAGGCATCGGGCCGCCCGCGACGCGCCTTCATCGCCAACGGCGATCTGCGGCGCCACCCGGCTTCGGCTTCGCCGAGTGCGGTAACACCGCCATCAGCCATCCCGCCACGGGGCCAGGAACTCGCAAGGAAGCCGCTCTTTTCGTCGCCGCCAACCGCGATCCAGCAGATGGATCGAGGACGCGAGACGTTCTCGTGTGGTGTCCCGCTGCTCCGGCTTTGGGCCGGAGGCCCAGGCGTTGGCACGGGGATGACCGCCGGTGCTGTGGCTGTCAGCCGTGGACCTGTTCGCCTGTCCCTGGGGCGCCTTCGCCCCTGACGCCGGACGAGGCGTCGGCGTCGGCCGAACCCGGGCGCAGCCACGACGGCAGCGGGAGGCCGACGTGGTCGGACTGGTTGGCCGCCGTACGCGCCGGTTGCTCGACAAGGTCCTGTAGACGGCGGGCGGCGTCCACGTGGTCGCTGGTCCACACCAGCCGTACTGTGTGCGCCTTGACGGAGGAGACCGGCGCGGAGACCGACTCGAGGTCCTGGCTGAGGGCCGCGACCAGCCGGCTCGCGGAGGCGCCGTCCTGGTGAAGTACGCGTGGAACCGTGCCCGCTCCTGTCATCGCCTGCGCCATCGCGGTGAACCAGTTGGTCACCCGCTCTGTGGTGACGATCAGCTCGAGGTGGGCCCGCGGGGTGTCGACGCGGTCCGATCCGGCGCCGGCCCAGAGGTCGGAGACGGCCTTGGCGGTCAGCCGCAGCCCTGCCACCCCGGTCAGCAGGGACACGATCTCCGCGAGGCTCAGCCGCTTGTTGCCGCGCTCGGCCAGGTACTCCCGGAACGCGTCGTCCAGGCGGCGGGCCGCAGCCGCCGCCCGCGACCCGGCCGCATCCACCTCCTTCGCGGTTCCGTCGGCAGCGGTACCGTTCTCGGCGGCGGTCCGCAGGTACGCCGCGCACGCCGCGTAGGCCTCGGCCAGGGCCCGCCGAAGAGCCCCCGCCGCACCCCGCGGCCAGAACAGCGCCCCGACGACAAGGCTCACCGCGCAGCCGATGGCGACGTCCTCGATCCGCACCAGCCCGACCTGCCATCCGGCCGGGCTGATGATGTTGTACAGGATCAGCAGGGAAACGGTGAACCCCGCCTGCCCGGCGGTGAACGAGACCGCCGGTGCGATGCCGGCGACCAGGATCGCGACCGGCAGCAGCACCCACAGCAGCACGGGGTTCGTGCCGAGCATGAGCACCAGCGCGCCGCCGATGATGAACCCGATCGTCGTCCCGACCAGCCCCCGGACGACGCTCTGCCCAGTGCTGAGGGCGTTGGAGCGCAGCACCGACAGCGCGCCGAGCACGATCCAGAACGAATGCTGAGCCCCGCTGAGATCCGCCACCAGGACGGCGCCGCCGAGCACGATCGCGCCGCGGAAGCTGTTGCGCAGCCACACCGAGTGCGGTTCGACGTGCGCGAGTGCCCGCTCCTGCGCCGAGGCCATCGGTCCGGGCATCCCCCGCAGCTGCCGGCCGAGCAGCTTCTGCCACCAGGTGCGTTGCTCCGCGGCCGTGGCGATCGCGATGTTCTCGGCGATCGCCACGGCGGCGAACGCGAGTTCCTGCGCACGGAAGCTCGGGGTCAGCGAGCTGACGAGATCCGCGGCGGTGCGCCCGTCGCCCGGCAGCTCCACGTCGGCTCTGGCCACCGCCTCCATCGCCCGGCGGGTGCGCGCGAGGTCGCCGAGGTGGTCCTGCAAGCTGTCCTGCGGCGGCCCCCGGAGCGAGAGCGCCTTGCCGGCGTGGTCGAGAAGCACCCCAGCCGCCATCTTCACCTCCCGGACCGTCGGGTCCACCGGCGACCGGTGCCCGGTCGCCGCCGCGTTGTCCAGGATCACGCTCAGCCAGACGACCTCGTCGACCAGCCGGATGACGGCGCGGGTCGCCGTAGTCAGCCCGGACGGCCGGTACGGCGTCGCCAGGAAGGTGGCGCGCAGTGTTGCGACGGCGGCGTTCACCCGGCCGACCGCCTCGTCCACATCCCCGGCGTCCTCGCCGTGCCACCGCGCGACCTCGGCGGTCAGACGCGCGGACAGCTGCCGGCACGCCTCCGCGGCGGCGTCGCGCAGCGGCTCCGAGCGGGGCGTCGGCCACAGGAGGGCGATGGCGGGCAGCGAGACGACGCCGGCCAGCAGCCACCCGAGCAGCCGATCCGGGATGGCCGCCGGCCCGGCCGGCGTGGCGACCGGCAGGATGAAGCTCAGCAGGATCGACGTACTCGCGGCGGCCAGCGCCGAACTCACCACGCCGGCGAAGAGCACGAGGAAACCGACGACAAACATGGCGACCGCCGCCACCCACAGGTTGCGCGAGACCAGCGTGGCGAGCGCGATGAGCACGCAGCCGATCGCGACCAGCGAGACCTGCGCGGCCAGCCTCTCGGCGAGCGTGCCCCCGAAGTCGGCGAGCAGCAGCATCGCGAAGGAGCCGAAGGCGGCGAAGGTCGCCACGCCAGGGTTCCCGATGACCTGCGACCCGAGCGCAAACAGGGCCGGCATGATGATCGCTGTCCGCGCCGCCCGGCGTGTCGCGCGCAGGTCGCCGTCGCGAACAAGCAACCAGTCGCGAACCCTGCGCACCCCTCACCGCCCGAACCGGAGGCGACCATCCTCCGGAGCCCCCGTCGGCACG
Source organism: Frankiales bacterium (assembly GCA_025965475.1). Classification (GTDB taxonomy): domain Bacteria; phylum Actinomycetota; class Actinomycetes; order Mycobacteriales; family SCTD01; genus RYN-124. The sequence goes on from JAOPWV010000136.1 coordinate 41,004, forward strand.
GTCAAGCGGAGGACCAATCCCGAGCGAACAGCTAGCGCTCGGCGACGTAGCGGCGCCGCGCGGTCGGAGGCTCTGTCGGCGTCCGCGAGTGCCTCTGGGCCCCGCATCCCTGCGGGCAGGGTCAGGGTGACGAGCGGTCGGCACGCCGCCGCTTAGCTCCTCGTAGCTGAACGACTACGCAGCGACAACCGGGTGCTGGCCCGGCCCCGGGATTTCGTCTTAGCCTCGGCAGGCGGCCTCACGCGGCCTGGATCCGAGCGGGCGAGGGCGCAGATACGCCAGGCGGCCGAGGGAGCCGCCCTCAGGGCGCCCTTCGCGGCTCCTTGCGGCCACGTTGACGTCCCCGCCCGATCAAGGAGTTGTTCCCATCCCCCGATGTGTGGGACAGCTGTAACGCGGTGTGGGACAGCTGTAACGCGGCCATCCCGCCGCTCAGTGGCGAACCGAGTTGGTGTCCGTCACGTCCTCATCACCTCTGAGCGGGTGTCACCAGCGCCAATCGCGGCGGTCGCGGTCGCGGTGTCCCCACCAGCCGCCGTCGTCGCGGCACCCACAGTCATCGCGGTCGCGCCCCCACCGGTCGTCGTCGTGGTGGCGGTGCCGCCGCCAGCCGCCGTCATCGCGGCACTCGCAGCCGTCCTTGTGCCCCCACCAGTCGTCGCCGGTCTTTGATTGGTGGGTGCTCAGGGACCGGCTGTTCTGCGACGTGTCGGCGAGGGCGGTGCCGCCGCCCACTCCCACGAAGACAGTGGTCGCCAGCAGGGTCGAGGCAATGGCACGAGGCAAGGTCATTGGGCTCTCCTTGGGGTTGGGGCCACCGCTGCGGCGGCCGCGAAGCAACCGTCGCCCCGCCCGGCGGGGAGGTCGACCCGGACGACGGCCAGCCAACTACCGGGATTCTCGTGGCCGGTGTCCATTGACTTCACAGGGATCTGCCAGCCGCTCGCGATGCGGATGTTTCTGCACGTGACCAGTTTGAGCGGGGCAGCGTGCCGGCTGCCGATTGAGGGGCATCCGGAAGCGACTTGTTCGTTTGCCTCAGTTCGTGCCGGGCACCGGCGAGGCTTCCCCTGACCCACCCGGGAGAAGAGAGCACTTCGCCGGGTGATCAGCAAAGAACAGTTTCACGTCCTGACCGGCCACCAGCCGGTTGATGCCCTGGGCAGCAGGGTCGGCAGATCTCTCTCGACGATCAGACCGGGCCAACCGGAATGGCCGACGGCCACCCCCGGGCCGGGACGAGCGAGAGTTTGGTGCGCTCGCGCAAGCGGTGCCGAGCGGAGATCAGCTGCGTGTCCTGTACGCCGACGGCCGGATCAAGGGCACGGGCTCAACCACAGAGCCTTCAACAACAGCTCCGAAACCACGGATACGCCACAGCCGCCGGGGCGACCGGAGCGCAGTCGAGACGATCGGACGGTGGAATCCATGACCACGAATTCGCGTCCCCCCAGCCCTCCGTTCGACAACCTCGACCTAGAAGAGATCGGCCACTCCGGAACCAACAAGCTGCCGCACATCACGCTGGCGTTCTGGGTGATGAAGATCGCCGCCACCACGTTGGGTGAGACCGGCGGTGACATGTTCGCCCAGACCCTGAAGCTGGGATACTTCCTGTCGACCATCGCGCTGTTCGGCGTGTTCCTGGTGTCGCTGGTCGTCCAGCTGCGTTCACGTACCTACCAGCCGCTGTTCTACTGGACGGTCATCGCAACGACGTCCATGGCCGGTACGACGATCTCGGACTTCATGAACCGCGACGCCTCTGCCAAGTTCTTGACACCCGGAACCACTTCGCTGGGCTGGGGGCCGCAGGGCCTCGGCATCGGCTACCCCGCCGGGGCAGCCATTCTCGGCTTCCTGCTGCTGGTGACCTTCGCCATCTGGAGGGCCACCGGGCACCCGTTCTCCATTCGCAAGATCAACACCTTCGAGGCCGAGGCGCTGTTCTGGATCGCCATTCTCCTCTCCAACACCCTGGGCACCTCACTGGGGGACTTCCTCTCCGACAGCTCCGGACTCGGATACGCCGGAGGGGCGGCGCTCATCGCCGGCCTCCTGGCGGTCATCGCCGCGCTGAAGTTCCACCCGCGTGTCTCCAACGTTGCCCTGTTCTGGGCAGCGTTCGTGCTCACACGTCCTCTCGGCGCCACTGTCGGTGACTTCTTCACCAAGCCCACTGCCAAGGGCGGCCTCGGACTCGGCACCTACGGCACGTCAGCGGTGCTGCTCGTCATTCTTCTCTGCGGGATCGCGGTCATGAACTCCAAGGTCCGCCCGACTCAGCGCGAGCCGCAAGAGCCTGTCAACGTGGCGAACTGAGCAACACCCCGTACGTGCTGTGACTCGTCCGTGCGGGCACCAAGCCAGCATCGACTCCCTCGCTGACGAAGCACACCAGGCGAGAGCCTGTGCCTCGCCCCGAGAACCCCGGCGCCGGCCGTGCGGGCCTCTTCGTGGCCTGTGTACGACGACGCGGCTCGATCAGCCGCGTCCGACCCTGGCTGAAGGCGATCGTCTGGGGGCGCCTTCTTCGAGATTTCGTTCGTCGATGAGCATCCCCGCTGACCCGCGACGGTTTCACCCACTAGCCGGCTACCGAACGCCGGACGAGGCGCAAGGCCCGCTGCGGGCGGCCATCGATCTCTCGGACGTGGCCGGCAAGCTGGGCTGCCCGAGCTGCGTTCTGCACGGCAGCGATTGGGGAGCCCGGGGTGCTCCCGGCCCGGGTTCGTCAGGTGCGCCCACTAGCGGCTGGTGCGGTTCCTGACGTTACGTTTTGGTCACGCACGCGAGGCAACTGCTGAGGGCACGGCTGCCTTCAGCCCCTGCGCGCGCGGCCCGGCGGCCGAGGCCTCGGCGGTTCAGGCACGAGCCGCCGGGGCCGTCACGCGGAAGGTGCTGCGTCGAACACGTCGAGCCGATCACACCCAGGGCGCCACCGCGCGTGCATGGCGGGTCTGCCGGCGCCGGCGTAGCCCGAGGACGACCAGCACGGCCGCGGGGGGCCCGAGCAGCAGCCAGGGCCGCTGGCTCGCCGCGCGGACCGCGTCCGTCGCGGCCTGGCGAGTCTGCGGCGTGAGCAGGGA
>JAOPWV010000179.1 GCA_025965475.1 Frankiales bacterium
CACGATGACAGCGACCGGTTCCGGCACCACGACGACAACAACTGCGGGTGCCGGTGGTGATGACGAACCGGCATGGTGGGACGCCACCGCCGGGCCGACGATCATCCTAGGAGGATGACCCACAGCCACACGGGTCCGTCCCTGAAGCGGGCTAGCAGCGATGCGGCTAGCCCGCTTTTCGGTGGCTGGGCTCGGCCTCCTCGGAAGACGGGGAGCGGATCCGATGCGGCGTCTGGCTTGCCGTGAACAAGGCGCGTCTCTTCCAGCTGCTCGACAGGCCGGATCCGACCGCGTGGATGAGGCCCGACTCCTCAATCTGCGGGCTGGACGTCACGCTGGGCGAGCGATCCGGCGAAGGAGGCCCGACGTCCACGTCGGCGTCTGTCTCTTGACGCTACACAGCGCCCGCGAGCGTGCCGTTGCTCGCCAACCGGGTAAGCCCCCCGTGAAAATGCGCATGCGCCAGCTGCTCCGGAACGCGCAGGCACCACGCGGAGGTGTCATCGCGCGGGTGGCTGGGGCTGTGCCGTCTGTCATGTGGACGGCGGCGCCCTTCGTCCTCGTGCTGCGGTGGGCGGTTCCACTGGCCCGCAGGGGTGGGTCGCGCTCCGTAGCGCTGGTGGCCGCGTGGATCGTGATCGTCGCCGCCCCGTTTCACGGGCTGTTCCTCTGGCGACGCCAGGACCGCCGGGAGCAGTCCGAACGCCTGCTCGAACTGGCGCAGCGCCGTCTGTCGGCGGTGGTGCAGACCGGTGACGAGCTGCTCTGGGAAATGGACGCGCTGGGCAATATCAGCTACCTCTCGCCGATCGTCCGTGACTATCTCGGCTATCGGCCGGAAGAGCTGCTCGGCCAGCACGTGGGCGTCTTGCTGCCCGAGCGTGAGCGGGAGCGGGCCATGCGCCTGCTCACGGACAGCGCGAGCCGCATCACCGGCTGGACCAACGAGCACTTCACGTTTCTGACCAAGGCGGGACGGCCGCGGGTGCTGGTGAGCAGCGGCGTCACCCATGTCGGCTCCCAGGGGGTCGTGGGGTTCACCGGCACGGTGCGGCGGGCCGAAGCAGACTGGGCCGAGGCGCGCCGGCAGCAGATGCGCCGGGATCGGGTCGCGGACGTGATCGAACGCCGCGCCGTACAGCCGGTCTTTCAGCCGATCATCGACCTGGCTACGGGAGCCGTCGTCGGCGCGGAGGCGCTCTCCCGGTTCCCCGACGAGCCGGAGCAAGATCCAGAGCACTGGTTCAACGCCGCCGCCGCGGTGGGGCTCGGCCAGGCCTTGGAGCTGCTGGCCGTCCGGGCGTCGTTGGAGGCTGCCCGCCGGCTCCCGCCGGACATCTACGTATCGATCAACGTCTCGCCCGCCACGTTGCGCTCCGCAGACTTCCTGGCCCATCTCCAAGCGTCACCGCTTCCCGCGACGCGACTGGTCATCGAGGTCACCGAGCACGCGTCCGTGGCGGACTACCCGGCGCTCAGTAGCCGGATCGGCGAGCTCCGCGCACGCGGGCTTCGCCTCGCCGTAGACGACGCCGGCTCCGGGTACGCAAGTTTCCAGCACATCCTGCAACTGGTCCCGGACTACATCAAGCTCGACCGGACGTTGGTCGGTGGGCTTGACCGCGATCCGGCCCGGCACGCCCTCGTGAGTGCGGTGTCCGCGTTCGCCCGGGACGCCGGCTTCAACGCGATCGCCGAGGGGATCGAGACCTCGAGCGAGTTGGACGCGGTCCGGGTGCTGGGCTTGGCCGGGGCGCAGGGCTTCTACCTCGGCCGGCCCGCTCCGGCCGAGGCCCTGTCCGGCACTCCGTGATGCACCAGTTGCTCGGCCGGCTCGTCGAGGAGCCGCGGCTTCGAAGAGGCTTCACGAGCCGGCTTCCGACCGGGGGGCCGAGTGACCCTTTGCGCTGTGGATGCGGCAGACGCGATCCAGCAGGGTGGAGTCGCTGCTCGGACGCTTGGGGCCGAGAACGGGCGCGCCAACGGTGGCCGGCGGCACCATGGCGGAGCCAGGTGCCGTCGAGCGGTAGGGGCCTCCGCCCCGGCGTAGTGCAGTAGCGCGGCCGCGCCCCGGCTCCGGCCGGCGCGTCGCTCACGGCCTCTCACCGGCATGACCGGCGGAGGGGCGCTCCCCAAATGCGGGCACCCTTCGCCGCAACGACCCCCGTTTCCCGACCACACGGTTTCCTGGCTGCACAGCGCTTTCCGCCTCCTCATCACGCGGGGACCGACGATGCTCCGCGTCACGCTGCGCGTCCCATCCGCATCGCTGGGACGGCACCGTCGCCGGCACCGTCCGTCCGCAGCCTGTCCTCGGGTCACAGCGACGGAGGTGTCTTGTCCTGGATGGGCGCGCCCAACTGGGACGACTGCTGCTTCAGCTTGCTGACGGCCCCCTCCAGGCCAGTGACGTCCGCAGGGTTGAGCTGGCCGGCCTTGGCCTTGTCCCCGAAGGACTGCAGAGAGGCTGCCAGGGAGTCGAGGGGGGTGGCCAGGTGGCACAACGTCGGGTCGGCGGCAATGTCCCGGGCTGCCACCCGGAGCTCGTGGACCGCGAACAGTGCGGCCGCCCCGGCCTTGAGCAGCGCCTTGGTGCGGCCTTGGGCGCCGGCCTTCAGCGCACCGGCCTGGTAGGGCTTGTAGATGTAGCGGTGGAAGGCGCCGAAGGCCAGGCCCGCATGCAGCAGCAGCTTCGCCTTCGTGAACCTGATCGTCCCGGCTTTCGCGCAGGCGCCGGAGGTGCTCGCCGTAGGCGCCACCGCCGCGCCAGCGGACGAGCCCGGAGCGGAAGAGGCGCCGCTCGGAGTGCCCTTCCCGCAGCCGGCGATCAGGGTCAGCAGGAGCAGCGTGCAGACAACCCACCGGCGCATGGCGGCCTCCCGGGTCCGTCTTTCCTGGGTACCACGGGCCCGGCGGCACCGCTACCGCGTGGCGCCCGCGGGCCTGAAGCCAGCCGACCCGAATTGGGTGTCGCCGCGAACGGCAGGCTGGTTCTAACCTTCGTACATGACCCTGACGATCGGGGTTGACATCGGGGGCACGAAGGTCGCCGCCGGGCTGGTCGATGCGTCCGGACACGTACTCACCACGACGCGCCGGAGCACCCCGTCCAGGGTTGCCTCGGCGGTCGAGGATGTCGTTGCTGACGTGATCCGCGAGCTGGCCGCCGGACGCGATGTCCGAGCGGTCGGGATCGGCGCCGCCGGCCTGGTGGACGCGAGCCGATCCCGCGTGCTGTTCGCCCCGAACCTGGCCTGGCGCGACGAACCGCTGAGGCTCGGTGTGCAGGAGCGCGTCGGCCTGCCCGTCATCGTGGAGAACGACGCCAATGCGGCCGCCTGGGCTGAGGCCAAGTTCGGAGCCGGCCGCGGCGAAAGCTTCGTCATCATGCTGACGGTCGGTACGGGCCTGGGTGGCGGCATCGTCTTGAACGGCCAGCTCTACCGCGGGCGGCTCGGTATAGCCGCAGAGATCGGGCACATGATCCTGGCGCCGTTCGGTCGCCCATGTGGCTGTGGCAACCGCGGGTGCTGGGAGTGCTACGCAAGCGGTACGGCCCTGGTTCAGGAGGCACAGGAGTTGGCGTCGACCGCGCCAGCTACAGCTTTGAGGCTGCTGGAGCTCGCTGGGGGCGAGGCCCGCGGGATCACCGGCGCTTGCGTGACCCAGGCGGCTCTGGAAGGCGACCAGGCGGCGCTGCAAGCGTTCCGCGCCATCGGCGAGTGGCTGGGGCACGGCATGGCCTCGCTCGCAGCCGTGCTCGATGCGGGCGTGTTCATCATCGGCGGCGGTGTGAGCGAGGCGGGCGAGCTGCTGCGTGAACCCGCAATGAAGATCTTCGAGGACCAGCTGACGGCCCGCAGCTACCGCGACGTGCCCGACGTGCGCATCGCCGAGCTGGGCACCACCGCAGGTCTGATCGGCGCCGCCGACCTGGCCCGCTACGTGGATTGACCGGGCAGGGGCAGGGGCATGGTCTCGAGTCGGAAGGGGGCACGCTGTTGACATCCCCTTATGTGCCGTCCACTCCGCCGACCTGGAAGATTGTCAACAAGACCTCCGCCCACGTGGACGGGGGACCGCCTCCCGAGTAGGGCGGCGTGAAGCGGGCGGGGACGCAGGTACGCCAAGACGGCCTGGCAACGCCGCCCGTGTGGCGCCCTTGTGCCGGGAGAGCACCGGCGACGCCCCGCCCGCGACTGGGTGAGCATGATCCAGCCGTCATGATGCAGATGAGGTTGATCCTGGCCGGGAGCACGTCGCGGCCCGCACGAGCGGGGTCGAGCGCCCTCCCGGTGTTAGCGCCCGGCAAGGATTTCGCAACGCTGCGTTAGAGACCCGTTAGCAGGGGTCCACAGCGGCGCCCGATGGTCGTTCACTCCTCCTGTGTCGGTCATTGCCACGTACCCGAGGATCGCCGATGAGCCGGGCCTGCGGCTCGGCATCGGGTCCGCCCTCCTGATCACGAGTCTGCTCGCAGCAGGGGGCCTGCAGATGGACCCGCATCGGACGCTCGTGTTGCTCCTGCTCGTCGTCGGCGGCTCCAGCGCGCGCACCACTGTCGCCGTCGGCGCTGCGCTGGGCGGGCTCGGCTGGGGGCTGTACACGGGCTTTGTCGTGAACCGGTACGGCGAACTCACATTCGGCGCCGCCGACCTGACCCACCTGCTTCTGCTGGTCGCTGCCGGCGTCGGTACCGCCACTGTCACCGCCCAGGCAACTCGCATTCGGGCAAACCGCCCTCGCGCAAGGACAGGAGTCACTCGATGATCGATCTCGTCTTCATCGCCTTGACGGGCGTGTTCTTCGGCCTGGCGGCGCTGCTCCTCAAGGGGCTGGAACGGCTGTGAGCGTCGAGAACGCCGTGGGCCTGGTCGCCTCGATCCTGCTCGTCGGCTACCTGCTCGTGGCCCTGGTGTTCGCAGAGCGGTTCTAGCCATGTCGGACACGACCGCCGGTCTGTTGCAGACCGCCGTCCTGATCGCCGCCCTGGCCGTCTGCTACCGCCCGCTGGGCACCTACATGGCCCGCGTCTACACCAGTACGCGCCACCTGCGGGCCGAGCGCGGGATGTACCGCCTGATGGGGGTGGACCCCGACGCCGATCAGCGGTGGCCGGTCTACGCCCGGTCCCTGCTGGCCTTCTCTGCGGTCAGCGTGCTCGGGCTCTATGCGCTGCAGCGTCTGCAACCGCACTTGCCGCTCTCGCTGGGCTTCCCCGGCGTCGCACCGCCGCAGGCGTGGAACACGGCGGCGTCTTTCGTGACCAACACGAACTGGCAGTCGTACTCCGGTGAGTCGACGATGGGGCACGTGACCCAGATGGCGGGGTTGGCGGTGCAGAACTTCGCCTCCGCCGCGGTCGGCATGGCCGTCGCCATCGCGGTCGTCCGCGGGCTCGTCCGTAGCCGCACCGACCGGTTGGGCAACTTCTGGGTGGACCTGGTGCGCGGCACGCTGCGCATCCTGCTGCCCCTGTCGGTTGCCGCGACGATCCTGCTCGTGGCGCTCGGGGTGGTGCAGAACTTCTCGTCCGGCACGGCGGTGCGCACGCTGGCCGGGCATGCACAGATGATCACGGGCGGTCCGGTGGCCTCGCAGGAGGCGATCAAGGAGCTTGGCACGAACGGCGGCGGGTTCTACAACGCCAACTCGGCGCACCCGTTCGAGAACCCGACCGCCGTCAGCAACCTGCTGGAGATCTTCCTGCTACTGCTCATCCCGGTCGCCCTGACCCGCACGTTCGGGTTGATGGTCAAGGACCGGCGGCAGGGCTACGCCATCCTCGCGGCGATGTGGGTCCTGTGGGCGATGATCCTGGGCGGCGTCTGGGCGATGGAGACGTTCCATCCCGGGACGGCGTACCAGTTGGCCGGTGCCTCGCTGGAGGGCAAAGAGACCCGGTTCGGCGTGCCCGCCTCCTCCCTGTTCGCCACCTCCACGACCGGTACGTCGACGGGCGCGGTGAACTCGTTCCACTCCTCGTTCACGGCGCTCGGCGGCGGTTTGCTGATCTTCAACATGGGGCTCGGGGAGGTGGCGCCCGGCGGCGTCGGCTCCGGGCTCTACGGCATCCTCGTGCTCGCGACGATCACCGTGTTCGTGGCCGGCCTGATGGTCGGGCGCACCCCCGAGTATCTGGGAAAGAAGGTCACGGCCCGCGAGATCAAGCTGGTGTCGCTGTACATCCTGACCATGCCGGTCGTCGTCCTCGCGCTGGCCGGTGTCGCCATCACCCTGCGCACAGCCAGGGCATCCATTCTCAATCCCGGCCCGCACGGCCTGTCCGAGGTGCTCTACGCCTTCATGTCCGGCACCAACAACAACGGCTCGGCGTTCGCCGGGCTGAATGCCAACACCGACTTCTACAACAGCGCTCTCGGCGTCGCGATGCTGGCCGGCCGGTTCCTGCCCATCCTGTTCGTGCTGGCGCTGGCCGGATCGCTGGCCCGCCAGCAGCCGGTGCCCGCCACCCTCGGCACGCTGCCCACCCACCGGCCGCTGTTCGTGGGGATGCTCGTCGGCGTGATCATCATCGTGGCAGGTCTGACGTTCTTCCCGGCACTCGCACTCGGCCCCATGGCGGAGGGACTCTGATGCCTGTCACGACGCCCCCGCCGTCGGCCCGTCCGGCCGCGGCGGAAGAGACCCGTACGAGTCCGGCTGGAGCCTTGCGCATCCAAGCTGGACTCCTCGATCCGAAGATGCTCCTGACCGAGCTGCCGGAGGCCGTCCGCAAGCTGGAGCCCCGCGTCATGGCGCACAACCCGGTCATGTTCGTGGTCGAGGTCGGCGCCGTCCTCTCCACGGCGCTGGCCGCCACGCGCCCGACCCTGTTCGCCTGGGCGGTGGTGTTCTGGCTGTGGTTGACCGTGGTGGCCGCGAACCTTGCCGAGGCCGTGGCCGAGGGCCGCGGCAAGGCGCAAGCCGAGTCGCTGCGCCGCGCCAAGACCGACACGATCGCCCGCCGTGTCCGTGAGGACGGCAGGGAGGAGCAGGTGCCTGCCCCGCAGCTGCGGCTCGGCGACCGGGTGGTGGTCGAGGCGCGGGAGATCATCCCGGGCGACGGCGACGTCGTGGAGGGCGTCGCAAGCGTGGACGAGTCCGCGATCACCGGTGAGTCCGCGCCGGTGATCCGGGAGTCCGGCGGGGACCGGAGCTCGGTCACCGGAGGCACGAGGGTGCTCTCGGACCGCATCGTCGTGCAGATCACCGCGCGGCCCGGGGAGAGCTTCATCGACCGCATGATCGCGCTGGTCGAAGGGGCCTCGCGGCAGAAGACGCCGAACGAGATCGCCCTGAACATCCTGCTCGCCAGCCTGACCGTCGTGTTCCTGATGGCCACCGTCACGCTCCAGCCGTTTGCCGTCTACTCGGGCGCCGAACAGTCACTGATCGTGCTGGTCGCGCTGCTGGTCTGCCTCATTCCGACCACCATCGGCGCCCTGCTGTCCGCGATCGGCATCGCCGGAATGGACCGCCTGGTGCAGCACAACGTCCTCGCCATGTCCGGCCGGGCGGTCGAGGCCGCCGGCGACGTCAACACGCTGCTGCTGGACAAGACAGGCACCATCACCCTCGGCGACCGGCAGGCCTCGGAGTTCGTCCCGGCCGACGGCGTCGAGCCGCGGGAGGTCGCGGACGCCGCTCAGCTGTCGAGCCTGGCCGACGAAACTCCGGAGGGCCGCTCGATCGTGGTGCTGGCCAAGCGCGACTACGGGCTGCGCGAGCGCGCACCCGGCGAACTGGCCGGTGCACAGTTCATCCCGTTCACCGCGCAGACCAGGATGAGCGGGGTCGACGTCGACGGCCGCCGCCTGCGCAAGGGTGCCGCCGCAGCCGTCATGAAGTGGGTCCGGGAGAACGGCGGCCGGCCCAGCGAAGAGGTCGGGGCGTTCGTCGACGGCATCTCCGCCAGCGGCGGCACCCCGCTCGTCGTCGCCGAGCACGTCGACGGACAGCCGGCCCGCACGCTCGGCGTGATCCATCTCAAGGACGTCGTCAAGTCGGGTATGCGCGAGCGCTTCGACGAGATGCGCCGCATGGGCATCCGTACCGTGATGATCACTGGCGACAACCCGCTGACTGCCCGGGCCATCGCCGAGGAGGCCGGCGTCGACGACTTCCTGGCCGAGGCCACGCCCGAGGACAAGATGGCGCTGATCAAACGTGAGCAGCAGGGCGGCCGGCTCGTCGCCATGACCGGCGACGGCACCAACGACGCCCCCGCGCTGGCCCAGGCGGACGTCGGGGTGGCCATGAATACCGGCACGTCGGCGGCGAAGGAAGCAGGCAACATGGTCGACCTCGACAGCAACCCCACCAAGCTCATCGAGATCGTCGAGATCGGCAAGCAGCTGCTGATCACCCGCGGTGCGCTGACCACGTTCTCCATCGCCAACGACATCGCGAAGTACTTCGCGATCATCCCTGCCATGTTCGCGGTCTACGCCGGACTCGGCACGCTGAACATCATGCGACTCGCCACACCACACTCGGCGATCCTGTCTGCCGTCATCTTCAACGCCCTCATCATCGTCGTTCTGATCCCGTTGGCCCTGCGCGGCGTGCGCTACCGCCCGGCGTCGGCCGATGCCATGTTGCGCCGCAACCTGCTCGTCTACGGGCTCGGCGGGATCGTCCTTCCGTTCCTCGGCATCAAGCTCATAGACCTGATCGTGTCCCGGCTTCCGGGCCTCGGCTGAAACCCGGAGACGGCTCATGACAACACGCATCCCTGCTGCAGTGCGCCAGTCCGGGGCGGCCCTGCGTACGTTCCTCGTCCTGACCGTCATCGTCGGGATCGCCTATCCACTGGCCATGACCGCCATCGCACAGGCCGCGTTCCGGGGGAACGCCGGCGGCTCGCTCGTACAGGGGCACGGCGGCGCTACGGTCGGTTCGGTGCTCATCGGGCAGTCGTTCACCGACACCAACGGTCAGCCGTTGCCGCAGTACTTCCAGTCCCGACCGTCCGCCGCCGGCAACGGCTACGACCCACTTGCCAGCGGTGCGTCGAACCTCAGCCCCACCAACCCCAAGCTCATCGAGGAGGTACGGCAGCGGCGCGCGTCGGACGCACAGCTGAACGGCGCGCCGACAGGCCTCGTACCTCCCGACGCACTGCTCGCCAGCGGCTCGGGGCTCGACCCTCACATCAGCCCGGCCTACGCCGCCCTGCAGGTGGACCGCGTCGCCCGGAGCCGTCACCTCGCGCCTGCTCGTGTCCGTGCCGTCGTCGCCGACCATACGCAGGGGCGCGTGCTCGGGTTCCTGGGTGAGCCGCGGGTCAACGTGCTGGAGCTCAACCTGGCGCTCGACCACCTCGTCCGGTGACCGGACGAGGCACACTCACGAGGTGAGGAGGCGACATGGGCCGCGGGAGCTTGCGGGTCTATCTCGGCGCGGCACCGGGCGTCGGGAAGACGTACGCGATGCTGGACGAGGCCCAGCGCCGTGTCGCGCGCGGCACTGACGTCGCCGTCGGGTTCGTCGAGACCTACCGCCGCAAGCACACAGCGGCGATGCTTCAAGGACTCGAGGTGGTGCCCCGCCGGAATCTGAGGTACCGGGGCGCCACCTTCTCCGAGATGGACGTCGACGCAGTGCTCGCCCGCCGCCCGCAGGTGGCGCTGATCGACGAGCTTGCCCACACCAACGTGCCCGGGTCGCGCAACGGGAAGCGGTGGCAGGACGTCGAGGAACTCCTCGACGCCGGCATCGACGTGATCTCCACGGTGAACATCCAGCACCTGGAGTCCCTCAACGACGTCGTGGCGAAGATCACCGGCGTGCCGCAGCGGGAGACCATCCCGGACGCCGTGGTCCGCGCCGCTGACCAGGTCGAGCTGATCGACATGGCCGCCGAAGCGCTGCGGCGCCGCCTCGCGCACGGCAACGTCTACGCCCCGGAGAAGGTCGACGCCGCTCTCGCCAACTACTTCCGGGTGGGCAACCTGACTGCGCTGCGCGAGCTGGCTCTGCTGTGGACCGCGGACAAGGTCGACGAGGGGCTGCAGCACTACCGCGCCCAGCACGACATCACCGGCACGTGGGAGACCCGGGAACGGGTCGTCGTCGCGATCACCGGCGGCCCGGAGGGCGAAACGCTCATCCGCCGAGCTGCCCGCATCGCGGCCCGTTCCGGGGGCGGGGAACTGCTCGCCGTACACGTGACCCGGTCCGACGGGCTGACCGGCGCGGACCCCGCCGCCCTCGCACATCAGCGGCAACTCACCGAGAGCCTCGGTGGCAGCTACCACCACGTCGTGGGTGACGAGATCCCCGAGGCGCTGCTGGAGTTCGCCCGGGCGGAGAACGCCACCCAGCTCGTGCTCGGCGGCAGCCGCCGGTCCTGGCTCTCGGCGATCCTGACCGGTCCCGGCATCGGCGCCACCACGATCCGGGACAGCGGCGACATCGACGTGCACATCGTCACGCACGCCGAGATGGGCCGCGGTCGGGGAATCCCGCACCTGCGCGGCAACCTGACCCGGCGTCGTCAGGTACGTGGCTTCGCGCTGGCCGTGGGGCTTCCCGTCGCGCTGACCCTCGGGCTGGTCCATCAGCGCACGGCGCTGAACCTGGTCAGCGACGTTCTGCTGTTCCTGCTCGCGGTGGTGGTGGTGGCGCTGGTCGGGGGGTGGCTGCCGGCGGTGGTCGCCGCCGTCGGCGGTTCGATCCTGCTCAACTACTACTTCGCCGAACCGCTGCACACCCTCTCGATCAGGGACGCGAACAACGCGCTGGCGCTCGCCGTGTTCGTCGTCGTCGCCGCCCTGGTGAGCTCGGTCGTCGACCTCGCGTCGCGACGCACCCGGCAGGCGGCCCGCGCCACCGTCGAGTCGACGACGCTGGCTACGCTGGCCGGGAGCGTGCTCAGCGGCGACGCCGCGTTGCCTGCGTTGCTCGAACGCGTCCGAGAGGCCTTCGGTCTGAACTCCGTCGCCATGCTGGAGAAGACGCCGTCCGGCGGGGTGGTTGCTGCGGAGATGCGCGGTCCGGCCGCTGCCTGGACAACCGTTGCCGCCGCCGGCCCGGATCCGTGCCGCCGGCCCGAGGAGGGAGACATCGTGGTCCCCGCCGGCGATCGTTTCTCGCTCGTGCTGCGAGGCAAGCCGTTGCGCGCCGACGACCAACGGCTCGTTGGCGCTTTCGCGGCGCAGGCGGCCGGCCTCGTGGACCGGGCGCACCTCGAGGCGGCGGCCGCCAGCGCCGCCTCGCTCGGTGAGGCGGACCGCATGCGGACCGCCCTGCTCGCCGCGGTCGGACACGACCTGCGCAGCCCCCTGGCCTCCGCCAAGGCGGCCGTCACGAGTTTGCGGAGCGGGGACATCACCTGGTCGCAACAGGACACCGGCGACCTGCTGGCCACCGCCGACGAGTCTCTCGACCGTCTCAGCCGGCTGGTGGACAACCTGCTGGACATGAGCCGTCTGCAAGCCGGTGCGCTGTCGGTTCTGCCTCGTCCGGTGGCCCTCGCGGAGATGGTCGCCCTCGCGCTGGACGACCTGGGTCCCGCCGGACGCTCCGTCGTCGTCGATGTGCCGGACGACCTGCCGGAGGTGGTCGCGGACCCGGGGCTGCTCGAGCGGGTGCTGGTCAACGTGCTGTCCAATGCCCTGCGTTACGCGCCGTCGCAGACGCCGCCGAGGCTGAGCGGCAGCAGCCTGCACGACCGGGTCGAGCTGCGGATCATCGACCGTGGCCCCGGTATCCCAGCGGAGGCGCGTGACCGGGTCTTCGCGCCGTTCCAGCGTCTCGGCGACACCGACAACACCTCCGGCGTCGGGCTCGGCCTCGCTCTGGGCAGGGGCCTGATGGAGGCGATGGGGGGTGCGCTGAGCCCGGAGGAGACGCCCGGTGGTGGCCTGACCATGGTCATCTCCCTTCCGACAGCGGACGTCGCGCTCGGAGCGAGCGAGCCCGGTCAGCGTGAGCGGGCGGCACGCAGCGGCCATCCGGTGGTGTCATGACCCGGGTGCTGGTGGTCGACGACGAGCCGCAGATCATCCGTGCTCTCGGCATCAACCTGCGCGCTCGTGACTACGACGTCCTCACCGCCGCCACCGGACGTGAGGCGCTCGCCGTGGCGGCGCGGCATCGGCCGGACGTGGTCATCCTCGATCTGGGACTACCGGATCTGGACGGCGTCGACGTCATCCGCGGGCTGCGTGGCTGGTGCAGCACGCCGATCATCGTGCTGTCGGGACGCAGTGACAGCGGCGACAAGGTCGAGGCGTTGGACGCCGGCGCGGACGACTACCTGACCAAGCCGTTCGGGGTGGACGAGCTGCTGGCGAGGATGCGCGCCGTCTCACGACGAACCACCGCGGAGGACGCGACACCGACGTACACCTTCGGGCCCACGACCGTCGATCTCGCCGCTCGCCGCGTCACCGTCGAGGATGACAGCCGGCTGAGCGAGGTCCGCCTGACACCCACGGAGTGGCATCTGCTGGAGGTGCTCCTGCGCCATCCGGGCAAGCTGCTGACCCAGCGACAGTTGCTCGCCGAGGTGTGGGGGCCCGGCTACGAGAACGCCGGCGGCAACCTGCGCGTCTACATGGGCCAACTCCGGCGCAAGCTCGAGGTGGACCCCGCCCGCCCCCGGCACCTGCTGACCGAGCCCGGGATGGGATACCGCTTCGAGCCACGGGAACGCAGCAGCGCGGGACAGGAGGACCCCCTGGCGGGTCGGCGTTGAGGATCAGGCGGTACGCCGGCTGCAGTGCTGTCAGCCCACGTGCACGTGTGGGCGGCGCCTGCGGTCCGGTTCGGCCTCGCGCAGCACCTCGCGCGTGATCGGGGCGACCTCGCCGACGCCGAAGGCCAGGAAACGCAGCATGTTGACCGCCGGATTGCCCTCGGTCCACTCGAAGTAGATGTGCGGCTGCTGCCGGGTGACGTCGCGGATGTGCAGGAGCAACGCGGCGAGTGCGTTCGGCACGGTCGAGCTCTCCATCGTGAGCAACCGGAAGTTGTGCCGGATCTCGCCCCGCACGTGCAGTTCGGTGGCGAACTCCGATGGGTCTGTGACGGTGACCTCGACGAAGATGACGTCGGCCTCCGGGGGGATGTCGTGCTCCTCCCGCTCGTGTCGGATCTTGGTCTGGTACTCCGCGAGGTCCCGGGCATCGGGCTCGTTCGCGATCAGCCGGATCCTGCGGGTGGCGCAGTCGCGGACGAACCGCTGGGCCAGGTCGTCCAGCACCACATCGGTGACCCGGAGTTCGAAGGCGCGGTTCAGCCGGGACGCGAACGACACGATGATGATGGCGGCGATGAAGCAGGCTCCGATCTTCACGCCGTCCGGCCGCTCGACCACATTCGCGATGGTCGTGTAGACGAAGATGGCGGCGATGGTGCCGAAGGCGACGGTCAGGGTGTGCTGACCGGCGCGCCGTGCGGCGAGCGTGACTGCGACGGCCGCTGAGGTGATGAGGACGAGGACGCCGGTGGCGTAGGCGCCGCCCTGCGCGTCGACGTTGGCCTTGAAGATCCATGTGATCACGAAGGCGATCGCGGTCAGGACCAGCACCATCGGGCGGACCGCGCGTGCCCAGTCGGGGGCCATCCCGTAGCGAGGTAGGTAGCGGGGCATCAGGTTCAGCAGGCCGGCCATCGCGGAGGCGCCGGCGAACCACAGGATGGCGATGGTGGACAGGTCGTAGACCGTCCCGAACGTGCTGCCGAGATGCTCGTGGGCGAGGTACGCGAGGGCGCGGCCGTTCGCTGGGCCGCCGGGTTTGAAGGCGCTGTGCGGGATGAGCAGGGTGGTGATGATGCTGCTGGTGACGAGGAAGACGCTCATGATCAGCGCGGCGGTGGTGAGCAGTTTCTTGGTGTCGCGGATGCGGCCCACCGGGCGCCCTTCGCTGTCGCTCGCGTCGCCCTCCACATGTGGCATGACCGCCACCCCGGTCTCGAACCCGGACAGGCCGAGCGCGAGTTTGGGGAACACCAGCAGCGCCAGCCCGACCAGCAGCAGGGGGTTGCTGCCATGCTGGGCCGTGAGGGCCGTCGTCCATCCGGACACCACAAGGGGGGAGCTCACGACCTGCCAGAGCCCCATGGCCACGACGACGACGTTCAGGGCCAGGTAGATCCCGACCAGGACGACCGCGATACCGATCGCTTCGGTGAAACCCTTGAGGAACACCGCGCCGAGCAGGCCCACCAGCACCAGAGTGATCGCGACCTCGTGCCCGTGCAGGCCAGCGGGCACGTTCGGGTTCTCCACCACGTGCGCGGTCGCGTCCGCTGCGGACAGGGTGATCGTGATCATGAAGTCGGTGGCCGCGAACCCGAGCAGCACCAGGACGAACAACTTCCCCTTCCAGTACGGCAGGAGCCGCTCGAGCATGGCGATCGAGCCCTCGCCGTGCGGGCTCTCCTCAGCGACCCGCCGGTAGACCGGCAATGCTCCGCACAGCGTCAGGACAACGAGAACGAGCGTGGCGATCGGGGACAGCAGCCCGGCGGCCAGTGCGGCGATCCCCGGCTGGTAGCCCAGCGTGGAGAAGTAGTCCACGCCGGTCAGGCACATGACCTTCCACCACCGGTGGCGGTGCTGCGGCGCGACCTGCTCGGCGTGCGGGCCCTCGATCTGCCCAGGACGTCCGCCCAGTCCGTTCAGGAGCCAGCCGCGCAGCCCGGCCTGGGCCACCCGGGCGGTCGTCATCCCGGGCTGCGGTGCCGTGGACGTCGAAGTGGTCACCGCTGTAGGCGCCGCGAGTCTGACGTTGGCGGGCCCAGGCGGTGGAGCAGCGCGCTCGACCGCACCGGCAGCGGGCGCGAGGTGACCATGCGGCGAAGCTAGGTCTCGAACCTGCGCGAGAGCAGCTCTGGCCCGAAACCCTAACGGGATCCCAACGCCCGGGACCGACGCACGTCGCGTTCCCGGTGTCCATCAGCCGGTCGGCTAGCGTGTCCGGGTTCTGTGCGTCGACGTGTCCGGACGCAGCGAGTCCGTCGACTGCAGGGAGAGAGCCCGTGACGACGCCGTTCGACGAGGCGCTGCGCCCACGCGCGCCCCGCCATCCCGAGGCACCGGTCACCGCGGTCGGCCGGCACGGGCAGCAGACCCTGGTTGCGATCCACGGGCACCTGCGCCAGGAGATGGCGCAGGTCGTGCGAGCCGTCACGGATGCGCTGGCCGACGAGGGGCGCGCGGCTGACGCGCGCGCGTTGATCAACGACGCCAGCATGACCGTGAACTACCGGGCACTGGGCTCGTTCTGCGGCCGATACTGCCAGGTCGTCGCCGTGCACCACCGGATCGAGGACCAGGCGATGTTCGTCGACCTGGCGGGCGCCGACCCCGAGCTGCGACCGGTGCTCGACCGGCTGTCAGAGGAACACGACCTCATCCACGCGACGCTGGTCGGCCTCGACAGCGCCCTGGTCGCCATGATCGAGCAGGAGCCCGGCGCACTGGCCAGGGTGACCTCCGCCGTGACGGAGCTGCAGGCCGGGCTGCTCAGCCACCTCGACTACGAGGAGGCCGAGCTGCTCGGACCCATCGGACGTCTCGGCATCTACATCTGACGACGCCGCGGCGTCGGGCTCAGTCGACGCGTACGACGCCGGAAGGCGCGGGTTCGCGGCCGTCCAGGTGCCGGCGCAGGCTCTCCCCTTCGATGTCGACGTTCGGCAGGACCCGCCCGAGCCACGCCGGTAGGTACCAGGCGCGGTCCCCCAGGAGGGACATCACCGCAGGCACGAGCGTCATCCGGACGACGAAGGCGTCGATGAGTACGCCGATGGCCAGGGCGAACCCGATCGACTTGATCACCGGGTCGTCGATCAGCACGAATCCGCCGAACACCGACGCCATGATGATGGCCGCAGCTGTGACCACGCGGGCGCCGTGCCCCATGCCGTTGAGGGTGGCCTGCTGCGCCGTGTCGCCGTGCACGTAGTCCTCCCTCATCCGGGAGACGAGGAAGACCTGGTAGTCCATGGCCAGCCCGAACAGGATGCCGGTAAGCAGGATCGGCAGGAAGCTGATCAGCGGGCCAGGGGTGTCGACGCCGATCAGCCCGGCGAGCCAGCCCCACTGGAACACCGCGACGGTGATGCCGAAGGTGGCGGCGAAGGTGAGCAGGAAGCCGAGCGCGGCCTTGATCGGCACGAGGATCGACCGGAACACCAACATCAGCAGGACGACGGACAGGCCGACCACGAGCAGCAGGTAGACGGGCAGGGCGCTCGACAGCTTCTCCGACACGTCGATGCCGACAGCGGTGACGCCGGTGAGGAGGACCTGGTTGCCCCCGGTGTTCAGCGACTTGACGCTGTCCCGGATGGAGTGCACGAGCGCCTCGGTCGCCCGATCGGTCGGAGCACTGTTCGGAATGACGGCGACCACGGCCGTCGTACCCGCCGCATTGGGCATGGCCGGTGCGACGCCGACGACACCGGCGAGTTTCTGGATGCGCGCGGCCGCCTCGGTGGCGACCTGGGCGGTGTGCTGCCTGGTGTCGGCTGACACGGCCAGGATGAGGCGGCCGTTGAAACCGGGGCCGAAGCCCTCGGCGGTCAGATCGGCAGCGGCGCGGGCGCTGGTGCCGTGCGGAGCGGTGCTCGAGTCGGGCAGCGCGAGCCGCATGCCGGTGGCGGGCAGGGCGAGGGCGAGCAGGCCGAGCACCCCGACGACCAGGACCGCGATGCGGTGCCGCGTCATGAGGCGGCCCCAGCGGAAGCCGAACGCCTCCGGCTCGTCGACCTTGCCCGCAACGACAGCGGCGAGCTTCGACTCGTCCCGGGACCCGCGGAGCCGGCGGGGCAGGACGCGGTCCCCGGCAAAGCCGAGCAGCGCGGGCTGCAGCGTGAGGGCGACCAGGACGGCGACGGCGACTGTCCCCGCCGCGGCAAGACCCATCGTGGTCAAGAACGGGATACCGACCACGGACAGCCCGGCCAGCGCAATGACGACGGTGGCGCCGGCGAACACGACGGCTGACCCGGCGGTGCCGACCGCGCGGGCGGCTGCCTCCTCGTCGTCCATGCCCTCGAGCACGTGCTGCCGGTGCCGCGACGTGATGAACAGCGAGTAGTCGATCCCGACCGCGAGGCCCAGCATCAGGGCGAGGATCGGCGCTGTGGTCGTCATCTGGAACAGGCTGCTGGCGGCGAACAGGCCCGCCATTCCGACCATGACACCGATGAGGGCGGTGAGCAGCGTCATCCCGGCGGCCACCAGGGAGCCGAAGGTGACGACCAGGACGACCGCAGCCACCACGACCCCGATCGCCTCGGTGGAGCCGACCGCGGGTTCGGCTGCGGTGACTTCGCCGCCGTGCGCCACGCGGATGCCGAGCTTCTCCGTGGCAGCGCCGACCCTGTCGTAGGCGGCGCGCTGCGCAGCGGTCACGTCACTGGCGGGGCTCTTGAACTGCACGGTGATCAAGGCGTATCGACCGTCCGGCGTGAGGGCCCGCGCCTGGTACGGATCGACCGCTCCGATCACGCCGGGCAGGTGGGCTGCCTCGGCGGTGACCGCCAGGACCGCCTGGCGGGCCGGTCCCGAGGTCAGCTGCTGGCCCTTCGGGGCGGCCAACACGATCGTGCCGGTGGCGCCGCTCGCCTGCGGGAACTCCGTCGCCAGGGTGTTCAGCGCGCGCTGTGACTCGGTACCCGGGATGGTGATGCTGGTCGACGCGGCGCTGCTGTAGGCCGCGGCGCCGGCGCCCAGCGCGGCGAGCAGCAGCAGCCACACGACGACGACCAGCCGTCGGCGGCGGAAGGAGCTCCGGCCTAGCCGGTAGAGGAAGATGGCCATCGGTTGCTCGTCCTTCGAAAGGAGTGACGGGGGGCCGCCACAGGTGCGTACGTGGGATGCCGTGGGTGGGAGCTGGAACGCGGCTCTGCCGGCGTGCGGCTGAGACTGCTCAGTTGAGGGCCGCGCGCGTGACCGGCAGCAGCGCTGCCCGTAGCGCGTCATCGGGGAGATCGGGCAGCTGGGCGCAGGCGCCGGACACGCCCGCGAGCACGACCTGCGCTGCCACCCGGGCCTTGACCTCGTCCGACCGGCCGGCCAGCGCGTCGGCCAGCCGTTCGGAGATCGGGAGCAGGTGGTTGAAGCCGGGTTGGTTCAGCAGGCTCGGCAGCTCGGCATTGAGCATCGTCAGGTGTCCCCGGAACCGGACCGCCAGGTCCACGAAGGCCTCGATCGCGGCCTCCTGGGCCTCACGACCGTCGAGACCGGCCAGCTGTCGGTCCATCTCCTCCACTGCGGACAGGGCAGGCGCGAGCATCTCGAACAGCAGCGCGTCCTTCGTCGCGAAATGGTACAAAAGCGTCGCCTTAGAGCAGCCTACGTCAGCAGCGATGTCCTGCAGCGACGCACCTTTGAAGCCGACCGCCGTGAAACGTGCGGCGGCCGCCGTGAGGATCGCCTCACGGGTACGAGACCGGATGGGTCGGGTCAAGGGGTACCTCCGGCACCCAGCGTGCCTGACCGATCGGTCAATGTCTAACCGATCGGTCAGTTCCGTGCGGTGACCTCCACCACGTGCCGACCGTCGTCAGCGCTAGATGGGACAGCTAGACGCCGGCGACCGGCACGCCCAGTTCGGCGAGCAGTGCGCGCACCCGGGCATCCACGTCGTCGAGGATCCGGCGCACGATCTCGACCTCCTGGCCGGCGGGGTCGTCGATCTGCCAGTCCTCGTACCGCTTGCCGGGGAAGACCGGGCACGTCTCCCCGCAGCCCATCGTGACCACGACGTCGCTGCCCTGGACGGACTCGGGGGTCAGCAGGGACGGCAGGTGCCCCTCGGTCGACAGGCCCCACTCGGCAAGCACCGCTGACACCCCGGGGTTGACGCCGGAACCAGGGTCCGAACCCGCGCTGCGGACGTCGACGGCGCCGCCCGCGTAGTGCTCGGTGAGCACCTTGGCAGCCACCGAGCGGCCCCCGTTGTGGATGCAGGCATACAGGATCGTGGGGCGACGGTCGGGTGCGCTCACGCCCGGACCCCGTAGAAGCGGCGGCGGGCCCACAGTGCGACGTACACCAGGGCGACCAGGACCGGCACCTCGATGAGCGGGCCGACGACGCCGGCGAGGGCCTGCCCGCTGGTCACGCCGAACACCCCGATGCAGACGGCGATGGCGAGTTCGAAGTTGTTGCCCGCCGCGGTGAAGGACAGCGTCGCGGTCCGCGGGTAGCCGAGCCCGAGCTTCCTGCCGAGCAGGAACGAGCCGCCGAACATGATCGCGAAGTAGGCGAGCAGAGGGAGGGCGATGCGGGCGACGTCCCACGGCCGGCGGGTGATGGTGTCGCCCTGCAGGGCGAACAGCACGACGATGGTGAACAGCAACCCGTACAGGGCGATCGGGCCGATCCGCGGCAGCAGCCGGGTCTCGTACCAGTCACGGCCGCGGGCCCGCTCGCCGTACGTGCGGGTGAGGAACCCGGCGAGCAACGGGATGCCGAGGAAGATCAGGACCGACTTCGCGATGGTCCACATGCTCACGTCGAGCGCGGTCTGCGACAGCCCGATCCAGCTGGGCAGCAGCTCGAGGTAGAACCAGCCGAGAGCGGCGAACGCGACGATCTGGAACACCGAGTTGATGGCCACGAGGACGGCTGCGGCCTCCCGGTCGCCGCAGCTCAGGTCGTTCCAGATGAGCACCATCGCGATGCAGCGGGCCAGCCCGACGATGATCAGGCCGGTGCGGTAGGCGGGTAGGTCGGGCAGCAGCAGCCAGGCCAGCGCGAACATGACGGCCGGCCCGACCAGCCAGTTGATGACGAGTGAGCTGATGAGCAGCTTGCGGTCGCCGGTGACCGTCTGCAGCTCGCCGTACCGGACCTTGGCCAGCACGGGATACATCATCAGCAGCAGCCCGACCGCGATCGGCAGGCTGACGTTCCCCACCTTCACCGCATCCAGCGCGTCGTTCAGGCCCGGGATGGCCCGGCCAAGAACCAGACCGACCACCATGGCGGCGACGATCCACACGGGCAGGAACCGGTCCAGGCTGGACAGGCGCTGCAGTACCGGGGTGTCGAGATCTGTGCCGGAGACGGGGGTCTGCGCGATGGTGTCGCTCATGGCTCCTACGAGGGACGGGACAGGACGGGTCGGTTGTGCCGGTGGACGAGGTCAGCAGGGGCGGCGGCGCGTCGTAGCCGTCTCTGCGGTCCGGGCGAGCTCGACGAGTTGGCCCCCCAGCGCGGCCAGCGCCTCCGGTTCCAGCCGGTAGTACGTGTACCGGCCGCACGGTTCGGCGCTGACCAGTCCCGCCTCGCGCAGGGCCCGGAGGTGGTTGCTGATGTTGGTCTGCCGCGCGCCGGTGAGTCCGACGAGGTGGCAGGTGCACAGCTCCTCGACCGCGAGCAGCTGCACGATCCTGGCGCGCAAGGGATCCGACAGCAGGCGCACGACCGTCAGGTCGAGGACGGCCGCGGTCGCGTCACGCACGGCTGATGTCATCGAACAATGATGCATCAGCGGAGGCCGCGGCGAAACACCGGGCAGGTGGGCGTTCGGTGTCCGGATTGATGGCCGTCGGGGGAACCGGCCGTTGCTCGGGCAGGTCAGCTGCCGGACGCGGACGGGGCAGCCGCCGGCGTGGGGCGGTCGGCGGTCTGTCCCGACGGGTACGCCGGCTGGCTCGCCAGAGCCTGGCGCCGGCGCCACACGACGAACGCCGACCCGGCGGACGACAGGAGCAGCCCGGCCACGGCCATCCACGGACGGTTGAGCCGGTTGCCCAGGGCGGCGTCGAGGGACCAGTCCCCGGGCCCGGTGAAGGACAGCGCGGCGGCCGACATGCCCAGCAGGGCCGGCAACTCGTACCCGCCCTGGGCCGCGAAGAAGCCGTTCGGCGCGTGCACCGACGAGGCGGCGATCATGGTCCCGGCGGCGACCGAACCGGCGACGGGTGTGGCCAGGCCCATGGCGAGCAGCGACCCGCCGCCGGTCTCGCTGAGGCCTGCCGCCAGCACGCTCTGGCGTCCGGGCCGAAAGCCCATCTGCTCGAAGGCGGCGGCCATGCCCTCGAGTCCGGGACCCCCGAACCAGCCGAAGAGCTTCTGGGTGCCGTGGGCGAACAACACACCACCCACGCCGAGCCGGAGAGTGAGCAGTCCGGTGTTCTGCGCTCCTGTCAGCGTCATGCCATCTCCTGCGGACGGGCCTGGTGACCGCCACGGGATCACGGGCGGCCGCGGCCGTTCCTGTGGTGGCGGGGGGACGAGGCGGGAAGGGTGGCAACGTCGGTTGCCGCCCTGGTGGACCACCTGCGCGGGTCCTGTCCCCGCGACCGGACGACCAACACGGACGGCGGGGGCGCGAGCTCAGTCCGGCCACTCCGCGATGACGAGCAGCACCGCAGACTCCGACGGCGACAGGTGGTCGCGTGCGCGGGCCCGTACGAAGGCCTCGGCCAGCCTGCCCTGGAGGTAGGAGGTCAGCACCTGGGGGCTCACGTAGCTGCTCCGACAGACGGCCCGGGTGTTGTTGAGCCGGTTCGCGGCCGCATCGATGGCCGCCACGATCTTGTGTTGGGCGTCCCGGTCGGACCGGGGCGGCCCGAGGTCGACGAGGGCCTCTGCGGCGGTCACCGAGCCGCCCCAGGTACGGAAGTCCTTGGCCGTGAACCAGCCGTGCGTGATCGCCTGCAGGTAGGCGTTGACGTCCCCCGACCCGACGTCGACGACCCGGCCGTCGTCGGTCACGTACGCGAACAACTCCTGTCCGGGAAGTTCATGGCAGGCATGCACGACGGTCGCCAGCCGGGGGTCGCTGAGCAGCACCCGCTGTTCCTTGCCGGCCTTGGCGCGGAACTCGAACCGGATGGTCGCCGCGTCCTCGAGGCTGGCGTGTTCGTGTCGCAGCGTGGTCAGACCGAAGTGCCCGTTCCGGCGGGCGTACTCCTCGTTGCCGATCCGGATGAGGGTCTCGTCCATCAGCCGGATCACGGCGCCGAGCACCTTCTCCCGCGGCAGACCAGGACGATCGAGGTCCGCCTCGAGGTGGCGGCGCAGCCCGGGCAGCGCGCCGCCGAAGTCGCTCATCCGGTGGTACTTGGTCCCGTCGCGCACGTCCCGCCAGCGCGGGTGGTACCGGTACTGCTTACGGCCGCGGCCGTCGCGGCCGGTGGCCAGGATGTGCCCGTCGGGCGTCGGGCTGATCCAGACGTCCGTCCAGGCCGGAGGAATGCCGATGGCGTCGATCCAGGCCCGCGTCTCCGGATCGGCGATGACACTGCCGTCCGGCCGGCGGTACGCCCAGCCGTGGGCCCCGGGTTCGCGCGTGATGCCCCGGGCGGCGTCGTTGACGTAGACCAGCCCGGCCTGCGTGGCCATGGCGAGGGGGTCGGGCTGCGTCACGCTCGCCTCCGCACCGGCACCCCCGGCCCAGCGTGAGCGGCGCGGTGGCCGGCCGCAAGGGTTTCGGTACGGCGTCAGGAGCGCCGGTCCTTCGGCCGGGTGTCGCGATCGGTCTCACATCTGGTCGCCTCGCGTCGAGGTTGGGGCGCGGCATCCGGTTCGGCCTCGGCGGCCCGTCCTCCGCCCGCCCGCTTCACGGCGTAGAGGGCCGTGTCGGCGCGGGTCTGCAGCATCGCGGCGTCCTCTGATCCGTCCCAGCACGCGACCCCCGCCGAGCAGCCGCCGCCTGGGGGCAGTGCCGCGAGGAGGGCGTCCGCCACGCGCAGGGCGGTGCTCGCGGTGCAGCCGGGAAGGACGGCGACGAACTCGTCGCCTCCGTAGCGTGCGAGGACGTCCGTCGGGCGCAGCCGGCCGAGCCAGGCCTGCGCGGTGGCGGAGAGCAGGCGGTCGCCGGCCTGGTGGCCGTAGGTGTCGTTGAAGGACTTCAGGCCGTCGAGGTCGAGCATGAGCACCGAGACCGGTGCGCCGGTCCGGGCCGACCTGTCGAGCTCGATGTCCAGCGCCTCTTCCCAGCCGCGCCGGTTGGCGAGCCCGGTCAGCGGGTCCCGGCGGGCCTGTTCGGCCAGCTGCAGTGCTGCATCCGCACGCGTGATGGCGACCGCGGCCTCCTCCGCGAGCACCTCGAGTGCCACGGCCACCCGCGTCGGCAGCTGCTCGATGCGGCTGTCGAAGGTCAGGGCCAGCGCCCCGATCGGACGCTGGTCACGCAGGACGGGTACGAAGACGGCGGAGGCGGCGTCGGCGGCCTTGACCAGGTGCGGAGACGTGGTGAAGGCCTGCGGCGGATCGGCCTCTGCCACGAGCGTCAGGAGGGCCGTGCGGTAGGCACGGACGGTCCCCGACGTCTCGTCATCGAGCCGCAGAGCCGGGAGTGCGCCGGCGGGGCAGCCGGCCGCGGCTGTTCCCCGCAACAGGTTGCCGACGGGCTCGTAGAGCATGACGAGGTCGGCGCCGGTGAGTTCGGCCACGGCCCGGCAGACCTCGCCCCGTGCCTCCGGTCCGGCCGCGATGGCCCGGCTCACCCGGCCGATCAGCCGGAGGTCGGCGCACTGCTCGGCGAGCGCGATCTCGCTCGCACGATGGCGCCCGACCGCCGCCTGCAGCTGAGAGGCGAGCGAGCCCGCCACGACGGCGACCAGGCCGGTGACCACGGCCCGGAAGACGATCGCCCCGGCATCGAGCGGGGCGGTGGCCGGGTAGGCCGAGGCGGCCGCGACCTGGATGCCGACGAAGGCTGTGCCGGTCGCCGCCCACACGACCAGAGCCCCACCGAGTCCCTCGCGGAAGGCTCCCTCGAGCACCACGATGACGAGTACCGTCCAGATCGAGGAGAACTGGTCGAACGCGAAGGTCTGGAGGACCGCCAGCACGATCGCGGCGTCCGTCGCCAGCTCCACCCTCGCCCAGCGGATCAGCGTCGGAGCGTCCTTCGCACGCCGGTGCACGGCGGCTGACGAGACGGTGAGCAGCAGGAGGGACGCCACGACGAACGCCGCCGAGCGAACCGGGTCGAGGGCGCCGGGGATACTCCGGGGTGGGACGTAGAGCAGCATCTCCAGCGGGATGAGGATCCCCATGACCGCGCGCACGCGTCGCATGACCAGTGCGCGCCGGGTCAGCTCCTCCACGAGGGCCGTCACGGGGCAGCGTCCAGCACCGCATCCTCGCTGGATGCGGTGAGCAGGGCCCGCGGCGCGCACGCCGGGGCCGAGACGTCCGCCACCTGTGCTGCATCGGCTGCGGGAGCCCCGATCTCGTCACCCGTTCGGGTGATTCCCGTCGTCGGGTTCCGCGCCGGGACTTGTGGCAACGCCCGGCGCGACCCGCGCATTCTGGTTTTCCGGCCACCTGTCGTCGGGATGGAGAGTTCGTCGTGCAGGGCGCCCCGAATAAGCCTTTTGGGCCGCGAAACAGTCGGTGCCGTCCACCCGTTCGGGCGGACTCTTCGTACTCCCACTGTGTGCTCGGGCTCGGCTGCGCGGTTCGTCGACTGCGCGGATGCGCGGGTGCGAACGGAGATTGAAACCGTTCTTGCATGTTGGGGTGCCGTCGCGGTGAGCGCAGGTCCCTTCCAGGGCGTCGTACGAGGTCGGCACGCTCGCGTGGTCTCGTCATCAGCTGCAGCCCTGGGTGCCGTCTTCGCGCCTGTCGAGCCCGCCTGGCAGCCGATTCGTTTACCTGCCAATGCCTTTGCGATGACCTCATTGCGAGCTGGCCGCCGGGAGCGCCGGCTGTTTCGCGGTCGGCTCCGGCGTGTTCCTTCCCTGCATCGCGGCCCTCAGGCGCTCGCAGCGGGCCCTTGACAGGGCGTTCGGCAGGAACATAATCCGTTCCAGCCCGCGGCCAGCGGGAGATCATCTCGCGTGCGCCATCGGGGCGCCCGGGGCTGAGGTCGGTCGTCGACTGACGTCAACCACAAGAAAGAGGAAGCGGCATGCTTTCGCTCATTGCGCCGACCGAGATCTTCAAAGATCAGGTCACCAGCGACATGTTTATGCTCGCCATCTTCTATGGCGTGGCAACGGTCTGCCTGCTCTTCGTCGTCGGTGCCGTAGGCCTCATCGACGCGGGGCTGGTGCGCCGCAAGAACCTCCTGGACACGTGGATCCAGAAGCTGGCCTGCGCGCTGATCGCGGGCGGCGCGCTGACGTTCATCGGCTACGGGATCTGGGAGATCCAGTACTACCAAGCGCTCGGCATCCCGAGCCCGGTCAGCCAGGCGATCAAGGACTGGTGGCTGTTCGGTAGCAACGTCACGACGTTCTCGCACCGGCTCGACCCGAAGATCTCGCCCGAGGCCGACGTCTACCAGGTGTTCATGGCCTTCTTCGTCGCGTACGCCATGGTGGCCGGCGCCCTGCTGCACTCGGCCGGCCTCGAGCGCGTCAAGGCCAAGCCGATGTACATCATCTGCGCGGTCGCGGGTGGCCTGATCGTCCCGATCAACCTCTACCTGACCTGGGGCTCGGTCAGCCCGCTCACCAACCGCGGTGTGCACGACTACATCGGGATCTACTCGCTGTACATCACCGTCGGCGTCTGGGCGCTCATCATCGCGTGGCGGGCCAAGCCGCGGCTGGGAGCCTTCACGGCGGACGCACGCACCATGGGCCCGGTTCCGCACAACCTCGGGCTCAGCGCCGTCGGCGTCATGATCCTCATGTTCGCGGCGCCGTTCGCCTTCCTCGGCTGTGGCTACATCATCCCGGGCACGGGCTACTTCGGGATCTCGCTCACCGAGAGCGGCTTCGGCATCGTCGTGCTGAACGTCTTCATGTCCTACGTCGGCGGCGGGCTGGGCGGCGCGATCATCGCCTACCGGACCCGTAACCCGATCATGGGGCTCATCGGCGTGGCCGCCGGCTACATCGGCGCCGGCGCCTGCCTGGACATCGGCAAGCCCTGGCAGGTGCTGATCGTCTCGTTCATCGCGCCGTTCGTCGTCTGGAGCACGTACCTGGTGCTCTCCCGTCGGGGCATCGACGACAAGAAGATCGTCCCGCTGGCACTCGGCGGCGGTCTGTACGGCGCTCTCGTCGCGGGCATCGTCGGCTGGGGCGACAAGACCGGTGGCTTCTTCGGCCTCACCGGCACCTACGCGCCGCAGCACGCCACCATCAACCTCGGCTGGCAGGCCATCGGCGTGGTGGTCATCGTGGCCATCTCGGCCGTCAGCGGCCTGGTGGTCATCGTCGGCCTGGAGAAGACGATCGGCCTGCGCGTGAGCGAGGACGACGAGATCCGCGGGCTCGACGCGGCCTACTGGGGCGCGCCGCCGCCGCCGTACGCCGACCACGAGCTGGGCGCCCCGGCTCAGGCCGGTAGCGGAAACGGCCAGGCGGTCGGAGCGGGGATCGACTAGGACCGACCTGGTCCGACAACCGGACGGCGGGGGAGGCTGCGAGGTCGCAGCCTCCCCCGCTCCTGTGTGTGCCGCCCCGGACCCCCCGCGTCGAGTAGAACGCGCCGCGACAGGATGGATTCGTCACCCGGTGCGACCGGCTCCGGCTCGCACCGCCCCGATGTCCGCCCCTTCACCCGCACTGGAGCACCGTGTTTCTCCCTTCTTCGACCGTCGGCATCGTCGGCTGCGGCCTCATGGGCTCCGGCATCGCCGAGGTCTTCGCGCGGGCCGGCTACACCGTCGCGGTCCATGAGATCGACAACGACGCAGCGGCGCGCGGACGAGCGCGGATCGCGGCCTCCGTGGAGCGGGCTGCCCGCAGCGGCAAGATCACCGAGGCGGCCGCCGAGCAGTGCGCCTCACTGATCAGCGTCGGCACCGACCTCGATGCCCTCGCCGACGCGAGCCTGGTCATCGAGGCGGCGAGCGAGGAGCAGTCGATCAAGACCTCGCTCTTCGCACGGCTCGACGAGGTCCTCGTCCGGGACGACGCCATCCTCGCGTCCAACACCTCGTCCATCCCGATCATGAAGCTGGGAACGGTGACGCGCCGTCCGGAGCAGGTGATCGGCATGCACTTCTTCAACCCGGTGCCGGTGCTGCCCCTGGTCGAGATCGTGCCGTCGCTGCTGACCTCCCCCGAGACCGTGCAGAAGGTCCAGGACCTCGCGGAGACCGATCTCGGCAAGACCGTCATCCGCTCGCAGGACCGGGCCGGCTTCATCGTCAACGCCCTGCTCGTGCCCTACCTGCTCTCCGGCGTGCGCATGCTCGAGTCGGGTTTCGCCTCGGCACACGACATCGACGCCGGGATGGTGCAGGGCTGCGCACATCCCATGGGTCCGCTGCAGCTGACGGACCTCATCGGGCTCGATACGACCAAGGCCATCGCCGAGTCGTTGTACGCGGAGTTCAAGGAGCCGCTCTTCTCCCCACCGCCGATGCTGCTACGCATGGTCGACGCGGGGCTGCTGGGTCGCAAGAGTGGTCGTGGCTTCTACGAGTACCGGACCTGACGCACGCACAGCGAGAACGGCACGGCGTTCGACGCACACCGATCCACATCCACCAGGAGGAACGACCGCATGACCGAGGGCTCAGCAGGACCACTGGCCGCACTGTCCGCCGCCGGTGTCGCGGTGTGGCTGGACGACCTGTCGCGGGAGCGGTTGCGCTCGGGCAACCTGGCGGAGCTGGTCCGTTCGTCCCACGTGGTCGGTGTCACGACCAACCCCTCGATCTTCGAGAAGGCCCTGTCCGACGGGGCGGCGTACGACACCCAGGTGCGGGACCTGGCGTTGCGCGGGGTCGACGTCGGTGAGGCGGTGCGCGCACTGACGACGTACGACGTGCGCTGGGCGTGCGACGTCTTGCGCGAGGTCTACGACACGAGCGGCACCGTCGACGGCCGGGTCAGCATCGAGGTCGACCCGCGGATCTCCCAGGACACCGCGCGCACGGTCGCCGAGGCCAAGGCGCTGTGGTGGCTCGTCGACCGGCCGAACCTGTACATCAAGATCCCGGCCACCATGGAAGGGCTGCCGGCCATCACCGCGGTGCTCGCAGCCGGCATCAGCGTCAACGTCACCCTGATCTTCTCCCTGGACCGGTACGACGCGGTCATGGAGGCCTACCTGGCCGGGATGGAGGCAGCCCGGGACAACGGGCACGACCTGTCCACGATCGGCTCCGTCGCCTCGTTCTTCGTCAGCCGTGTCGACACCGAGATCGACAAGCGGCTGGACAAGGCCGGCGTCGTCTCCGGGGTCAGGGGCAAGGCCGCGATCGCGAACGCCCGCCTCGCCTATCAGCACTACGAGGCGGTCTTCTCCTCCGACCGCTGGAACCAGCTGGAGCGCGCCGGCGCCAGGCCGCAACGCCCGCTCTGGGCGTCCACCGGCGTGAAGGACCCGGCGTACGACGACACGCAGTACGTCGTGGAGCTGGTGGCCCCCGGCACCGTCAACACGATGCCGGAAGGCACCCTGCAGGCGGTTGCCGACCACGGGGTCGTCCGCGGCGACACGGTGACGTCGGAGTACGCCGGCGCCGAGCGGGCGCTCGCCGAGATCGCGGCGACCGGGGTCGACCTGGCCGAGGTGACCGAGCTGCTCGAGGTCGAGGGCGTGCAGAAGTTCGAGGACGCCTGGAACAGTCTGATCGAGTCGGTCACGCAGCAGCTGGCCGAGGCGACGACGGACGGAGACGGCAGATGAGCGTCGAGGAGCGACCGGCGGTGGAGACCCGACCGGAGTGGGCGGCGCTCGCGCAGCACCGCGACCGGCTCGGGAAGACGTCGTTGCGCGCACTGTTCGCGGCAGATCCCGGGCGCGCCGACACGCTCACCGCCGAGGTCGACGGCCTGCTGATGGACTACTCCAAGAACCTGCTGGACGCCGAGGTCGTGCAGGCGTTGGTCGACCTGGCCGAGGCGTCCGGCGTCCGGGAGCGCACCGAGGCCATGTTCCGGGGCGAGCCCATCAACATCACCGAGGGCCGGTCCGTCCTGCACGTGGCCCTGCGCGCTCCGCGCGGCACGCGCATCGAGGTGGACGGTGCCGATGTCGTCGAGCAGGTGCACGAGGTCCTGGACCGGATGGCCGCGTTCGCCGAGCGGGTGCGCTCGGGCCGGTGGACCGGACACACCGGGCGGCGGATCCGCAACATCGTGAACATCGGCATCGGCGGCTCCGACCTTGGACCCGCGATGGCCACGCAGGCCCTCATGGCGTACGGCGACCCGTCGCTGACGTTGCGCTTCGTCTCCAACGTGGACGGCGCGGACATCGCGACCGCCGTCCGCGACCTCGACCAGAGCGAGACGCTGTACATCGTCGTCTCGAAGACCTTCACAACCCTCGAGACCCTGACCAACGCCCGTACGGCGCGCCGTCTCCTGCTGGAGGCGCTCGGGGACGAGGCCGCGGTCGGCAAGCATTTCGTCGCCGTGTCCACGAACGCGGACGAGGTCCGGAAGTTCGGCATCGACACCGACAACATGTTCGGCTTCTGGGACTGGGTCGGCGGCCGCTACTCGATGGACTCCGCTGTCGGCCTGTCCCTCATGCTGTCCATCGGACCGGACAACTTCCGGGCGATGCTCGACGGCTTCCACGCCATGGACGAGCACTTCCGCACGGCGCCGTTCGCGCACAACCTGCCTGTGCTGATGGCGTTGATCGGCATCTGGCACAACAACTTCCACGGCGCGCAGACGCTGGCGGTCCTGCCCTACAGCCAGTACCTGGCCCGCTTCCCGGCCTACCTCCAGCAGCTCGACATGGAGAGCAACGGCAAGCGGGTCGGGCTCGACGGCCGACCGGTCCAGGTGGAGACCGCGCCGGTCGTCTGGGGCGAGCCCGGCACGAACGGCCAGCACGCCTTCTTCCAGCTCATCCACCAGGGGACGAAGCTCGTCCCGTGTGACTTCATCGGGTTCCTGCGCCCGGTCCAGGGCCAGTTGCCCGACCACCACGACCTGCTGATGGCCAACTTCTTCGCCCAGACCGAGGCACTCGCCTTCGGCCGGACCGCCGACGAGGTCGCCGCGGCCGGCGTACCGCCGGAGCAGGTGACTCATCGCGTGTTCCCGGGCAACCGGCCCACCACCACACTGCTCGGGCAGAGTCTCACGCCTTACGCGCTCGGCCAGCTCGTGGCGCTGTACGAGCACAAGGTCTTCACGCAGGGCGTGATCTGGGGCATCAACTCGTTCGACCAGTGGGGCGTGGAGCTGGGCAAGGTGCTGGCCGGCCGCATCGCCGACGAGCTCGTGGCGGAGGATCCCCCCGCGCTCGCCCACGATGCCTCGACCAACGCGCTGATCGGCCGCTACCGGAAGGCGGCCGGCCGCTGATCTACGGGCCGCCGCGACGTGAGGCCGCGGCGGCCTCGAGGGCCGTGGGTGCTTCGAGCCGTGCTGCCTTCCAGGCGTCGGTGCGTCCGGTCCGGTTCGCCCTGGCCCGTAGGTGCCGCGTGCTGCTCCCCTCCGGGTGGAGCCTCAGCCGATCCGCGCGAGAAGCAGCTCGCGGAAGCGGGCCGCGTCCACCTCGACGGCAACCTGGGCCCGCGGCCGCAGGGCCGGGGCCACGTCCGGCGCGGGAATCCCGAGGATCACGCCCTTGCCCTTGGGCGGCTCGAAGAAGCAGACGGTCTGACCCCGCGCGACGCCGACGCCGGTGTCGACCTCGATCGTGGCCCCCCGCGTCTCGATCAGGGTCGGATCCACGACCGCCGCGATGGCGAGGGCATCGTGCAGGGGCCAGCCGGCCGGCCCGTGGTCGCCGTACCCGTCGATCATGTCGGCCAGCAGGCCGCCGCGGGTGGATGCCGTCCGCAGGGTGGCAAGGTCCGGCTCGTCCAGCGTGGCCCGCCGCGTGACGTCGAGTCCGACGAGGCACACGTCGAGCCCGGACCCGGCCAGCACGCGCTGTGCCGCTTCGGGATCGGTCCAGATGTTGAACTCGGCGACCGGGGTGATGTTGCCCCGGGTCGTGCTCCCACCCATGATCACGAGCCGGTCGATCCGCTCCGCCAGCTCCGGGTGGAGGGCGAGGAGCAGGGCGATGTTGGTCAGCGGCCCGATCGCGGCGATGGTCACGGAGCGTGGTGCCGCCTCGCTCAGCACACGGGCGAGCAGCTCGACCGCGTGGTCCTTGGCCGCGGGTCGTGTGCCTACCGGGAGGTCCACACCACCGAGTCCGTTCTGGCCGTGCGGAGGCTGCAGGTTGTGCACGGCGATGCGGACGAGGGCCCGGTCGGCGCCGGCCGCAACGGGGATGTCCTCCCGGCCGAAGGCCCGCAGCAGCCGCAGGGCATTGGCGGTCGTGAGCTCGAGCGGGGCGTTGCCCGCAACCGTGGTCACCGCGAGCAGGTCCACCTCGGGGCTGGCCAGGGCGAGCGCCAGCCCCACCGCATCATCGATCCCCGGATCACAGTCGATGACCAGTGGCGTCGGCGCGGCCATGTGTTCCCCTTCGATCACCGTGGCAAGACTCTGCTGAATCTCGCCCGTGCAGCCTGACCTGCGTGGCGGCGGCTTCTACGCCCCCGGGCAGTCACGGCCGGGACAGCCCGCGCCGTGGTCGATCCTCAGGACGTCGTTCCCCGCCTCGTGTCTGTTCGCCTCTTGTCCACCGGCGGCCGGGACAGCACGATGGGCTGCGCGGCGACCTGAAACGATCAAAGCATGTGCGCGGGCCGTGGGAAACACCTGTTGATCAGACACGCGCGGTCGGGACTGTTCCGGGGCGCTGGCCCGGCTCTACCATCCGCGCATGCCCTCCTGGACCGCCTGGTTCCGCGGGCGGACGCGGCGCCGGAGGCGTCGGACGGGCGCGGTGCGAAGGCTTGACGCTCTCGCGAGAGCGTGTGTACGGTAGAAACGAGTCAAGTTGCCGCAGAGGGCGTCCGGAGGAGCTGAATTGTCCATCGATGCGAATCGTTTCGACTATGCCGCGCCGCCAGGCACCTTCACCGTGATCTCCGACCGGCGGACCAGCCGGCCGGCCGTGGTGGCGGCTCTCGACCTCGGGAACCGCCGTTCGTGACCGTCCCGCGCGGCGGCAGCACGGCACGTGAACGAACCGATTTCCCAGCCGACCACCAGTCCTGAAGGGAAGGACCACATGCCCGACTACGACCCGGAAGCGCCGAACGCGCGTCGCTACCCCCGTGTGATCACCATGGACGAGATCACGGAGATGCCCCGCCTGCACTTCAACACGGGCATCGAGACCGCGATCTTCTTGTCGCGCGAGGCCGACGACGCCCGGTACTTCCGGCAGGGTGTGTGCTTCCAGGAACCGGACCACCTGCCCTACAACTGGGACCAGACGAACTTCGACGAGACGCACTACGTCCTCAAGGGCAAGATCCGCCTGCGGGTGAAGGACGCCGACGGCCGTGAGGTGGTCATGGAGGCCGGCCCGGGTGAGCACATCTATCTGCCGGCCGGTTACGACTACACGCTCGAGGCGACCGGCGTGGAATCCGCGTTCTTCTGGACGAGTGGTCCCTCGCCGCGCGTGGGCCTGGTGGAAGTCCCCGAATTCAGTGCAGCGCTCAAGTCGATGAGGAAGTGAGAAGACGGTGGCCGTGACTGCGAGCATGACCGCGCCTCTGCGGGGCGAGAAGCGCTGGGCGTACTTGGCCCGGGCCAAGACGATCCGCCTGGCGAGCACCAACGGGGACGGCTCGATCTACCTGTCACCGCTGTGGTTCGTGGTGGACGAGGAGCGCATCCTCATCCCGATCGACGCGGCGAGCCGCCACGGCGCCAACTCCGACGCCGGGCGTCCGGTGGCGGCGCTGGTCGACAGCGGCGACGAGTTCACCACGGTCAGTGGTGTCCGCATCATGGGAAAGATGGTCGAGGCGGGCGACAAGGCTCTCTTCGACCGCGTCCAGCAGCTCGTCATGGACAAGTACTTCCACGTGGGGCACCCCTACGCCGAGGCCTACGCCGAGTTCGGCGAGTTCGCCAGCCGGCGGATCTTCGAACTCGTACCCGACAAGATGATCGGGTGGGACTCGCGCGAGACCACCATGCCGCAGTCCCCTGAGTCCCGGGTGCTGCCCCCGCACGTCGGGGACCGGCTCCTGCCGTAGGCCGCCCGGCTCCAGGACTGTCCGTTCGAGCCGGTCACCGGCCGGTCCGGTCGCGACCATCGCGTCACGGCTGGCCGGTGCCCGTCCCGGGTACGGCCTTCCAGGGCCTTCCTGAGCCTTTGTTCGTGGTGCTTGTCCGATATACGGACGGTGGCAATCACGGACCGGACCACCCCTTGTGAACTGTTTCCGGACGAGATTTCACCGGTGTTTTCCGATCTGCGGGAGAGGAATCTCCTGCTGTAAGGTCGGATACCGGTCGGTGCTTTTTGGACGACGTGGGAGTTCGTATGGGTACGAGTGAAGAGGCGACGCTGCGGGTTCTTGTCGTCGGCGAGTCGTGGATCAAGCACACGATTCACATGAAGGGCTTCGACCAGTTCCACAGCACCGAGTACGAGGAGGGGGCCGGGGTTTTCCTCGACTCCCTGGTGACCTCCGGCTTCGACGTCACCTATCTGCGTGCGCACGAGATCTCGGGCCGGTTCCCCACCACCCGTGAAGAGCTGGACGAGTTCGACGTCGTCGTGCTCAGTGACGTCGGCGCGAACTCGTTCCTGCTGACGGACGAGACGTTCCTGCGCTCCGAGCGCAGCGTCAACCGACTGTCTCTGCTCGTCGACTACGTCGAGCGGGGCGGCGGGCTGATCATGGTCGGCGGCTACATGTCCTTCTCGGGCATCGACGGCCGGGCCCGGTTCGGCATGAGCCCGCTGGCCTCGGTGTTGCCGGTCGACATGCTCAACCACGACGACCGGATCGAAGTCCCCGAGGGCCTGGTCGCGACCTTCGACGTGCCCGAGCACGACGCCCTCGCGGGCACGCCGGCCGAGTGGCCGATCCTGCTCGGTTACAACCGGGTGGTCGCGAAGCCGGACAGCACGGTCATCGCCCGCAGCGGCGCGGACCCCCTCTTGGTCGTCGGCCGCGCCGGCGCGGGCCACACGGTCGCCTTCATGTCCGACCTCGCCCCCCACTGGGCGCCGCCGGAGTTCGTCCACTGGCAGCATTACCCTCAGTTGTGGGCATCGATCATCAGCTGGGCCGGTCAGGGCAGGTTCGCCATCACCCCGCGCTCCGTCGCACTGGCGGACTGATGCCGGCGTGGTGACTCAGCGCTGGCCGACGATGAAGGACGTCGCGCGACATGCGGGCGTCTCTGTCAGCACGGTCAGTTACGTGCTGAACAACAGCGGACCGGTTGCGGCTGATCGCCGTGCCCGCGTGCTGGATGCCGTCCAGGTGCTGAAGTACACGCCCAACGAGTCCGCCCGCAGCCTCAAGCGGCGTTCCGCCTCCACGATCGGCCTTGTCGTCCCCGATTTGGCGAACCCGTTCTACGCCCTGCTGGCCGAGGGCGTGGAGCGGGCCGCGTCCGCACGCGACGTCCTCGTCGTGTTGTGCGCGCCGGAGGCGACCGGCGAGTCGGAGTCGCTGCACGGCCGGCTCCTGCGCAGCCAACGACTGGACGGCATCATCTACCTGTCCGGCGCCTCGACGTCGCCGGCGTCCCTGCTCGACCTCACGCGACTGGGGCCGGTCGTCCTCGTCGATGAGCAGATCCCGAGCTTCGACCTGCCGTCCGTCGTCTCGGACAACCGCCGAGGTGCCCGTGAGGTCGCCCAGCACGTGCTCGACCAGGGGCACGAGCGGGTTGCCGTCATCGCCGGGCCGCCGGGGCTGTGGACCGCGCAGCAGCGTCTCGCCGGCTATCGCGAGGCTTTCGCCGGCGCCGGGCTCGATCCGGACGCCATCCCGGTCCTGGTGGGCGACTACCAGCAGAGCACCGGCGGCAAGCTCGCGGCCCAGGCGCTGGCAGGTCCGGCGATGAAGCGTCCGACAGCGCTGCTGTGCGCCAACGACCTCATGGCCATCGGAGCCCTCGAGTACAGCCGCGAGGCCGGGATCAGCGTGCCTGAGCAGCTGAGCGTCGTCGGCTTCGACGACCTGCCGTTCGCGTCGCTGCTGACCCCGAGGTTGACCACGGTCCGGCAGGCGGCCGGCGACATGGGCTTCCA
This sequence comes from Frankiales bacterium, assembly GCA_025965475.1. Classification (GTDB taxonomy): domain Bacteria; phylum Actinomycetota; class Actinomycetes; order Mycobacteriales; family SCTD01; genus RYN-124. The sequence continues at coordinate 34,940 of JAOPWV010000179.1, forward strand.
GGCCGCGTCGCTGCTTTTCGACCTGCTCGAGAACAAGGCCGATACCGAGCCCCACGGCCTGTTCCCGGTCACGGTGCAGATCCGGGACTCGGTCGCGCCGCCGGCCGGCGGGCGATCGTGACGACGCCCTCACCGGTGGATGCCCAGGCTGACTCGGCGAGAGGTGTGAACCCGGGACCCGGTGTCGTGGTCGTCGGTGCCATCAATGTCGACCTCGTCGTCACCGCCGGTCGCCTGCCCGGTCCCGGCGAGACGGTGCTCGGTGGCCGACTCGCCACGCACGGTGGCGGCAAGGGTGCCAACGCGGCCGTGGCCGCTGCCCGGGCCGGGTCCTCGGTGGTCCTCGTCGGTGCGGTCGGTGCGGACGAGAACGGCCGCACCGCCCTTGACGAGCTCCGTGCGGAGGGGATCGACGTCAGCGCTGTCGCGGTGCTCGAGGACGCGGCAACGGGGGTCGCGCTGATCGTCGTGGACCCGGCCGGCGAGAACCAGATCGCGGTCGCGGCCGGCGCCAACATGGCCCTGACGGCCGAGCAGGTGCGGACCGCCCTGCGGGCAGCGCTGCCCAGCGCGGGCTGCGTCCTGGTCAGCACCGAGATCGCCGGTGAGGCCGTCACCGCGGCCGTCGAGGCGGCGACCGCGGCAGGAGTCCGGTGCGTGCTGAATCCGGCCCCCGTGACGGCAGAGGTCGCGGCGGCGCTCTCTTACGGCCCGCTGCTGACGCCCAACGCGACGGAGAGCATCGAGTTGGCGGCCCTTCTGGGCTCGCCGCACGCCCCGACCTCCTCTGCCGATGGCGACGTGGCGACCGCCGCGGCGCGGGGTATCGCCGCGCGCACCGGTGCCCCGGTGGTGGTCACGCTCGGTGGTGACGGCGCCCTGGTCCTCGAGGCCGGTAGGGACGTGGAGCACGTCCCGCCGCGTCCGGCCGCCGTTCGGGACACGACCGGCGCCGGTGACACCTTCAACGGCGTGCTGGCAACGCGGCTGGCGCGGGGGGACCGGCTGGCCGACGCCGTGCGCCTGGCCACGGTCGCGGCGTCCCTGTCCGTCGCTCACGCGGGCGCCCGCGATGGCATGCCCGCGGCCGCTGCGATCGACGCCGCCGTGAGCACCGCCCGACCGTGAGTACCGCCTGACACGGCGGTGGCCCGTAGTCCCCGCCCCCGGTGGCCCCCTGACCCGGCGCCTCTCGATTCGAACCGTTTGGATCCGCGCAGGTGGTGCGGCTCCGCTTTCGTGACCTGGCAGGAGAAGGAATGCAGGACACCGACCGCGTCGCCTTGATCGAGGCCTTCACGCTCGCCTGGACCGCGAAGGACCTCGAGGCCGTGATGGAGCTCATGGCGGACGACTGCACGTTCCGGTCGTCGGTGGGTCCGGAGCCCGGGGCCAGCTTCGTCGGCCGCGACGAGGTCCGGCGCGGCTTCCAGCTCTACCTCGGCGGCGGTACCGACCTGCCGCCACCGGAGACCAAGACCGAGCCTGTGCTGGCGAGCGCGGACTTCGCCGTGACCCGGTGGACGACGTACCTCCCCCAGCCGGACGGTCCGACGGTGGAGGTCCGCGCCTGCGACATCTTCGAGTTCGCCGGTGACCGCATCGCGGTCAAGGACACCTACCGCAAGGTCGTCGGTCAGCTTCCGCCCGCCTGAGCCACGTCGGATGGGTTCGACGAACGTCTGTGCGGCGACGCCCGAGACCCGGGTGAAACCGCTCCGACATGTACCGACGGTGGGCAGGTCACTGTGCCCGCCGTTGCTCCGTCCTGCCCCCCATTCGGGGTCAAAGAGGGTCGTCCAGAGGGGTCCGAATCCCCTCTTGACGCGCAGAGTGGAATCGATAATAGTCGTGTGGCGTCGACCACAGGGGCACGATGCCGGACGAACTGTGCCCGGCGTGGTGGATCAGGAGAGAGCCCTACAGGGCGAGCAGTCAGAGTTGGTCAGCGTGGGTCAGGTTCGACGGTTAGCACGAGCGCAGGCAACGGAGCCCGCGCCTCAGAAGCAGTGAGGCACACCCGAGCGCGTGGCGAGACGGTGCGCGAAGTCACGGTGGTAGTCACCCGGCCCGGCGCTCCTCATCGGCACCAACCCCAAGCTAGAAACGACCTCAAGGAAGGCTCTACCCGATGGCTCTAGGCGCCGAGTTCGACAACATCATCATCAACACCGACAACTACAAGCACTGCCACTACGCGCTGTACCCGCCGGGGACCGAGTACATCTCGAGCTACATCGAGTCGCGCGGTGGCGATTTCCCGGTGACGATGTTCGTCGGTCTGCAGGCCTTCATCAGGGACTACCTGATGCGGCCGATCACGCTGGAGGACATCGACCAGGCCGAGTACCTCGCCCGTGAGCAGGGCATGCACTTCAACCGCGAGAACTGGATGGGTGTCCTCAACGACTACGACGGCTACCTGCCCGTCGAGATCGAGGCGGTCCCCGAGGGCACCGTCCTGCCGGCCAGGAACGTCCTCGTCCAGCTGATCAACACGGACCCGAAGTACTTCTGGGTGACCAGCTTCTTCGAGACCGCCCTGTTGCGTGCCGTGTGGTACCCGACCACGATCGGGACCATCAGCTGGCTGGCCAAGCAGGTCATCAAGAAGGCCCTCGAGCAGACCTCGGACCACCCGGAGATGCTGCGGCACTGCCTGCACGACTACGGCGCACGCGGTGTCAGCTCGCAGCAGTCGGCCGCCCTCGGCGGTATGGCGCACCTGGTCAACTTCAACCAGAGCGACACGACCCCCGGCATCCTGGCGGCCAAGAAGTTCTACAACGCCGTGTCCCCGTCGAACTCGGGCCCGAACTCCGAGCATGCGGGCTTCACCGCCTGGGGCCGGGAGAACGAGGCCGCCGCCATGCGCAACATGCTGGAGACCTACCGCGACAGCGGCGTCGTCCTCCTGCTGACGGACACCTACGACCACGAGAACGCCGTCAAGAACATCCTCGGTGGCGAGCTCAAGGAGATGATCCAGAACTTCCCGGGTCTCGTCGGCGCCCGTCCCGACTCCGGTGACCCCGTGCAGGTGACGGCCGACACCACCGAGTGGCTGATGGACAGCTTCGGCTACGAGGTCAACAGCAAGGGCTACAAGGTCCTGCCGCCGTACATCCGCGTCGTGCAGGGCGACGGCATCACGCTGTCGAGCCTGCGGGACATCTACGTCGAGCTCGAGCGTCGCGGCCTCGCGGCGGACAACGCGCTGTTCGGTATGGGTGGCGGGCTGCTGCAGCACTGCAACCGCGACACGATGAACTTCGGGCAGAAGGCCAACGCCGCCAAGATCAACGGCGAGTGGATCAACATCGCGAAGTCCCCGACGGGTGCCGGCTTCAAGAGCTCCAAGGCCGGCCGGCTGGCGCTGCGGATGGTCGACGGCGAGTACGAGACCGTTCTGCGGGACTCCATCCCGGCAGAGGAGAACCTCCTCGTGCCGGTGTTCCGCAACGGCAAGCTGCTCAAGAAGTGGGACTTCACCGAGCTGATCGAGCGCAGCGAGCAGGAGGTCCCCGAGCACTACGTCGCGGACTGGCTCGCCCCGATGATCGTCGGCGACGGCGCACGCGCCGCCGGTTCCGTCAACGGCAGCGCGATCCACGCGCAGGGCGTCCCGGTAGGGGCCTAGACGTCGGCGCTCGCCGCACCCGGGCTCCGGGTGCGGCGAGCGCGTCGTCGACCGCAAGTTCTCTCTGATCGTGTGCGAAAGGGTGCAGCCAGGTATGACGGAGTCGCTGAACGCCGACGGCGGAGCAGCCTTGCGACGGGTGTGGGCGGACCGATGACCAAGCTGCACATCTTCGACATGGACGGCACTCTCCTGACCGGCTCCGCCTGTCTGGAGGTCTCCCGGCACATGGGCCAGATCGATGCGGTCAATCTCATCGAGGAAGCCTGGGGGCGGGGCGAGGTCGGCCACGTCGAGTTCTACGAGCTGTGCCTGCCCCTTTGGGAGGGGCTGACCGCGGCGGACATCGACGAGGTGTTCCGCGTGACGCCGTGGCTGGACGGCATCGAGGAGGTGTGGCGGGACATCGAGCGGCGCGGCGAGCACAGCGCGGTCATCTCTCTGTCCCCGCAGTTCTTCGTCGACAGGTTGCTGCCGTGGGGAGTCGTCTCCGCCCACGGGGCCCGGGTGGAGGCCGGTCTCGCACTGGACCCCACGCTCGTGCTGACGCCTGAAGCAAAGGTCGTGATCCTCGGCCAGTTGATGGAGCGTTACGGGATCTCCGAGGAGGACTGCGTGGCCTACGGCGACTCCGCGTCCGACCTTCCGTTGTTCAACCGGCTGCGCAACACCGTCGCCATCAACGGCAGCGAGGCGATCCGGGCGGCCGCCGCTGCCCGCTACGACGGATCCGACCTACGCGAGGCCTATGCCCTCGGGCGGGCTCTCATCGACGGCACCGAGCCGTCCGCAGCACCCCGGGGCGACCAGCGGGCGGGCACGGCGCGATGACCCTGTCGGGGATGATGCTGCCGGCGGATGACGCGCTGATCACGCTGCCCTCCGCTGCAGACAAGCGCCTGATGCTGTTCAGCGGTCGGGCCAATCCGGATCTGGCGGAGGCCATCGGGCAGCGCCTCGGGACCGGGCTCAGCCCCGTGACCCTGAAGACGTTCTCGAACGGCGAGGTGTACTGCCGCTTCGAGGAGTCGATCCGCGGCGCGGACGTCTACCTGATTCAGCCGATGTGCGCGAACGCCGAGACCGGCATCAGTGCCAACGACGCCCTCGTCGAGCTGCTCGTCATGATCGACGCGGCCGTCGGCGCCAGCGCGCACCGGGTGATCGCCGTGACGCCCTGGTACGGCTACTCCCGGCAGGACAAGAAGAGCGCGCCCCGTGAGCCCATCTCGGCGCGCCTCGTCGCCCGGATGCTCGAGTCCGCCGGAGCGGACCGGGTGCTGACCATGGACCTGCACGCGGGTCAGATCCAGGGCATGTTCCAGGTGCCGGTCGACCACATGACAGCGCTCATGCTGCTCTCGCAGTACTTCATCGATCTCCAGCTCGGCAAGAAGCTGGTCGTGGTGGCGCCGGATGCCGGGCGGGTGAAGCTGAACAAGAAGTTCGCGGACCTGCTCGGCGCCGACCTGGCGATCCTCGACAAGGAGCGCCCGGCGCAGCAGGTCGCCGAGATCGGCTACGTCATCGGTGACGTCGAGGGCAAGACCGCGCTGATCGTCGACGACATCATCGACACTGCCGGGACCCTGTGCGCCGGCGCCGACGCCGTCCTGCGCGCGGGTGCCGAGTCGGTCTACGCGGCGAGCACGCACCCGGTGTTCAGCGGGCGCGCCTACGAGAACCTCGCTACCGCGCCGTTCGAGCAGATCGTCGTCACGGACACCATCCCGCTGCGGCCGGGCGCGCCCGACAACGTCCGGGTCGTGTCCTGCGCCAAGCTGCTGGCCGACTCGATTCGCATGATCTTCACCGGCTGTTCGGTGAGTGAGGTCTTCGGGGGCCAGAACCAGGTCTTCTGACACCTGTACCCGGCGCCCTGCCCGGGGTCCCTGCCCGGATCGGCTCAGCAGCCCCGCGTCAGAATGGGGCTGGACAGTAGTTCCGTGCGCCGCTGTCCCGCGGCCCGAATCACGCTTTTCGGCACATTCCGAGAAAGAGGATGGAACACATGAGCGTCAGGATCGGCTACAAGGCGTCGGCTGAGCAGTTTGCTCCCCGGGAGCTGCTGGAGTTCTCCGTCGAGGCTGAGAGCCGTGGACTGGACATCGTCGCCGTCTCGGACCACTTCCAGCCATGGCGCCACCACGGCGGTCACGCCCCCGGCGCGCTGACCTGGCTCGGGGCACTCGGCCAGGCGACGAGCAGCGCGGTCATGGGCACCAGCGTGCTCACCCCGACCCTGCGCTACCACCCGTCCATCGTGGCTCAGTCGTTCGGCACTCTCGGCGCGATGAGCCCGGGACGGGTGTTCCTGGGTGTCGGCTCGGGTGAGGCCATGAACGAGACCCCGGCCACGGGTCAGGCGTTCCCCCCGCCGAAGGAGCGTCGCCTGCGGCTCGCCGAGTCGATCGAGCTCATCCGGCGGCTCTGGACCGAGGAGCGGGTGGACTTCCACGGCGAGTACTACCAGACGGAGAAGGCCACCATCTACGACCGCCCGGAGACGCCGATTCCGATCTTCGTCGCGGCGTCCGGTCCGCTCGCGGCAAAGCTGGCCGGACAGGTCGGCGACGGTTTCATCTGCACCAGCGGCAAGGACCCGGAGCTGTACAAGACGCTGGTCGCGAACGTCGAGGAGGGCGCGCTCGCGGCCGGCCGGGACGTCTCCCAGATCCGGCACATGATCGAGATCAAGGTGTCGTACGACCGCGACCTCGACTACGCGTACAACGCCTGCCGGTGGTGGGCGGCGCTCGCGCTGACCTCGGACCAGAAGACGGGCATCGAGGACCCGATCGAGATGGAACGGGTCGCCGACGAGAACGCGGACAAGGCCCACACCCGGTTCATCGTGTCCGACAACCCGCAGGACGTCGTGGACCGGATCAGCCCGTACCTCGACCTGGGTTTCCAGGACCTGGTCATCCACGGCCCGGGCAACGACCAGCACCGCTTCCTCGAGCAGTTCACGAGCGACGTCCTACCTGCGCTGCGCAAGCGCGCCGAGGCGGGCGTGACGGTCACCGGCGCCGGCCAGAGCTGATCTCAGCCCGCCGTACGGCGGGTGAGGAGCCGGTCACCGGCGATCGCTCCTCGGTGCGACCGGGCCGGCGCGGGTGATCCTGCGCCGGCCCGGCCGCCGGCTCCCCTGTGAGGGAGGCTGCGCGCGCCTGCGTACTGCCGGCATGCCGCCACGCGCCGGAAACGAACTGTGTCCGCCCCTCTCGGCAGGAACGGAGAACCACCGGTGACGAACGTGGCCCCACCCGCGCGAACGACCTCCCCCGGCCTGGGGCCGAAAGTCCTCGTGTTTCCCGACGCGGAGCGGCTGGTCGCGTCGGTGGCGACCCGGCTGGTGACCCGCCTGGTCGACCTGCAGGCGGAGAAGGGCACGGCGTCGCTGGTGCTCACTGGCGGCCGGACCGGGATCGGCGTCCTCGAGCAGCTGAGGACGAGCCGCTTCCGGGACGCGATCGACTGGTCGAACGTCGACGTCTTCTGGGGCGACGAGCGCTTCGTCCCGGTGGAGCACCCGGACCGCAACGAGCGGCAGGCCCGTGAGGCGCTGCTGGACCACCTGCCCCTGGATCCGCACCGGATCCGCGCGATGGCGCCGGCGGGGGGACGGTTCGGTGACGATGCCGAGGCGGCGGCCGCGGAGTACCGCGGCCTGCTGCTGGCCCGGGCCCGCGCCTCCCCCGGCGCTCCGCTGTTCGACGTCTGCCTGCTGGGCGTAGGGGAGGAGGGCCACGTCGCCTCGATCTTCCCGGACTCGCCGGCGGTGCAGGAGAGCGAGCGGTTGGCCGTTGCCGTGCACGGCTGCCCCAAGCCCCCACCCACCCGGATCAGCCTGACGTTGCCGGCCGTGCGCCGGTCCAGCGAGGTCTGGCTGATGACGACCGGATCGGCCAAGGCGCAGGCTGTCGCATCCGCCCTCGCCGGCACCCACGCGTCTGCGCTGCCGGCGGCCGGAGCGCGCGGGCTGGACCGGACGCTGTGGTTCCTCGACACGGCCGCAGGGGCCGGACTGTCCGGCCGCTGAGGTCAGCGCGCGGCGCCGGCCGCCATCAGGGCGGCGGAGCGTGGGCCCAGGCCGAGTTCGCCCACCAGCAGGAGGTCGCACTCGCGGTCGACGTCCGAGACGAGTGACGGCCACCGGCCGAGCATCAGCAGGGCACCCGTCGCCTGGTGGGCGTGGGCCGAGCCGGGACCGAACCGTGGTTGCAGCTCCCCGCCTGCCGCGGAGAGCAGCAGCGTGGTGCCGGAGCCCTGGCGGTCGGTGCAGAAAGCCCGCCTGCCCGCGGCGGCGGCGACGGCCGCCGACAACTCCGCCGGGCGGAGCGCCGGGAGGTCGGCCTGGAGGGCGCCCACCACCGACGCCGCGTCGTCGCGCCGCAGCGCCCGGGCGCCGTGTTCGACGGCCGCGTTGAGACCACCGCCGGGTTCGTCCCGCAGGGACAGCGCGCCCTCGCGTTCGGCCATGAGGGCCACCACCGGGTCGGGCGTCACGACCAGGACGCGGCGTACGCCGGTGGCCTCCAGGGCGGCCCTGATGGTGTCGCCGGCCATGGCCAGCACGAGGGCGGCGTGGGCATCGCGGTCACCGACACCGGCATCCGCGGCGCCGAGCAGCCGCGATTTCGCGGCGGCCAGCGACTTGACCGGGATCACCAGGTCGACCGCGGCCGCGGAACTGCGTGGCACTGCTGCACTCCTTGGCGGTAAGGGCTCTCGCAGGGGGCACGGCCCGTGACACAGGTCGAGCCCCCGTCCGAGGACGGAGGCTCGACCTGTTCAGGAACTGTCAGGCGGGACCGTCAGGCGTTGTCGCCGTAGACCGACTTGACCTCGAGGAACTCGCGCAGACCGAACTCGGCGTACTCGCGCCCGTTGCCGGACTGCTTGTAGCCGCCGAAGGGAGTGGCGAAGTCGAGGCCCGCGCCGTTGACGTGCACCATGCCGGTGCGCATGCGGCGCGCGACCGAGCGGGCCCGCTCCTGGTCGGCCGAGGACACGAACCCGGACAGGCCGTAGACGGTGTCGTTCGCGATGCGGAGCGCGTCCTCCTCGTCCTGGTACGTCGTGATGGTGATGACCGGACCGAAGATCTCCTCCTGGGCGATCTGCATGTCGTTGGTGACGTTGGCCAGGACGGTCGTCTTGACGTAGTAACCGGTCTCGAGGCCCTCCGGCTTGCCCAGGCCACCGGCGACGACGGTCGCGCCCTGGTCGATGGCGGACTGGATCAGCCGCTGCACCTTGTCGTACTGGGCCTGCGAGACGACCGGGCCGATGACCGTGCCGTTGGCGTCCGGGGCGCCGACGACGATCTTCTCGGCGGCCTCCTTGGCGATGGCGACGGCCTCGTCCAGCCGTCCGGCCGGGACCAGGAAGCGCGAGCCGGCGTTGCAGGACTGGCCGGAGTTCGCGCAGACCGAGCCCATGTCGCGCGGGATGACCGTCGCGAAGTCGACATCGTCGAGCAGGATGTTGGCGGACTTCCCGCCGAGCTCCTGCGCGACGCGCTTCACCGTCGGGGCAGCGTTCTTCGCGACCTCGATGCCGGCCCGCGTCGAGCCGGTGAAGGACACCATGTCGACGCCCGGGTGGGAGGACAGCGCCGCGCCCGCGGTCGGACCGTCGCCGTTGACGAGGTTGAAGACACCGGCCGGGACGCCCGCCTCGTGCAGGATCTCGGCGAAGATCAGCGCGTTCAGGGGGGCGAGCTCCGACGGCTTGAGCACCATCGTGCAGCCGGCCGCGAGGGCCGGAGCGATCTTGGCCGCGATGAGCAGCGGCGGCCAGTTCCACGGCGTGATGAGGCCGCACACGCCGATCGGCTCGTACACGACGGTCGAGGTGCCGACCTTCTCCTCGAAGGCGAACTTCTTGAGGGCGTCGAGCGCGAAGGCGAACTGCCCGGTGCCGCAGGGAACCTGGGCCTGCGCGGACAGCGCGGTGGGAGCACCCATCTCGTCGGTGAGGGCCTGGGCCAGGTCGTCCGCGCGGGACGCGTACACGTCCAGGATCCGCTCGAGCAGCGCGATGCGCTCCTCGACCGTCGTCCGCGAGAACGTCTCGAACGCGGTGCGGGCGGCGAGGACCGCGCGGTCGATGTCCGCCGCGCCGCCGAGGGCGATGGTGGCAACCGGCTTCTCGGTAGCGGGGTTGATGACGTCGAGTGTGTCCGACGTCGTCGGCTCCACCCACTCGCCGTTGATGTAGAACTTCCGGGTGTTGTCCATGACCATCCTCTGAGTTGGGTCGACGTGCGGCGTGCTGGGGGTCTGCTCGTACTCCGGTCGCGGTTAGGTCGACCGGAGGTAAACCGTCTTGGTGGTCGTGAAGAACAGTCTCGCGGCCTTGCCCTGTTCGCGACTCATGCTGCTGGAACCCTTGAGACCGCCGAACGGCACGTGCGGCTCGACGCTGGCAGTCTCGCGATTGATGTGCACCAGGCCGGACTGTGTCCGCTTGATGAAATCCATGGCGGTCGCGATGTCCTTCGTGAACAGCGCGGAGGACAGGCCGAACTCCGTGTCGTTCGCGGCGGTGATCGCGGCCTCGTAGCCGTCGACCTCCTGGACGACGAGCACCGGCCCGAAGATCTCGTCCCGCATGAGGGCGCTGTCGGGGCCCACACCGGCCAGCACGGTGGGGGCCGCGAAGCAGCCACCCGCGTCGTCGATGGTGCCGCCGGTGATGACCTCCGCCTGCTCGTCGCGGGCGATCTGCAGGAAGCCCGCGACGGTGTCGCGCTGCTCGGCGGAAGCCAGCGGGCCGACGTCGGTCGCGTCGTCGAACGGGTCGCCGATGACGAGTTTCTCCACCTGCTGCCGGAGCAGGTCCCGGAACATCGGGGCGACGGTGCGCTCGACGTACACCCGGCTGGTCGCCGTGCAGCGCTGACCCGTCGAGAACATCGCTCCGCGGGTCACCTGGACGGCCGCGTCCTCGAGGTCGGCGTCGGCGAGCACGACGGCCGGGTTCTTGCCGCCGAGTTCGAGCTGCACCTTCACGTTGCGATCGGCCACCGCCTGGCGTAGCCGTACGCCGACGCCGCTGGACCCGGTGAACGTCAGCGCGCCCAGGCGCGGGTGCCCGGTCAGCCCGGCGGACAGGGTCCGCCCCTTGCCGGTGACGAGGTTGAGCACCCCGGCGGGCAGACCGGCGGCGGCGAACGCCTCGGTCAGGAAGACCGCGCTGCCGGCGGCGGACTCGGCCGGCTTCCAGACGACGGTGTTGCCGAAACCGAGGGCCGGGGCCAGCTTCCAGACCGGGATCGCGAACGGGAAGTTCCACGGGGTGATCGCGCAGACCACGCCGAGCGGCTCCTCGACCGTCAGCAGCAGGACGCTGGGGTCGGAGCTCGGGTAGGTCTCACCGGCCGGCTGAAGCAGCTCGCCGGCGAAGTAGCGCAGGATCGCGACGCTGCGCAGGACCTCCCCGCGCGCGTCCCGGATGCACTTGCCCATGTCGGAGGTCAGGCGCCGCGCGCCTTCCTCGGCCTTGGCCTCCAGCAGGTCGGCCGTCTTGCGCAGCACCTCGGCGCGCTGCACCGCGGGGGTCGCGGCCCACGCGGCCTGGGCGCCGAGCGCCGCGTCGTACGCCGCATCGACCTGTTCCAGCGAGGCCGCCGCGAAGGTGCCGGTCGGCCGGCTGAGGTCGGCCGGGTCGAACCGGTCGTAGGTGTCGTCGGCGGTGTGCCACGCGCCGCCGACGAACAGCGTGCGGCCGTCGGTGAGTGACGCGGACGAGGAGCCAGAGCTGACCATGTGAGTACCTGTTCCAGGTGTCCTAGTTCCGAGGGAGGGTCAGGAGTGCGTGGTGCGGTGTGGGCGGTCCGACTCGCCGAGGCGGGGCGGTGCCGAGCGGTAGGTCGGCGGGGTCACCGACAGGCCGATCGGGTTGCGGGTCAGGTCGACCGCGGTCCCGTCCTCGCGGGGGACGCTGACGACCGGGTCCAGTCCGAGCTCGCCGGCCAGCGCAAACGCCCCCGCCACGTCGTTGACGACGCCGGCCGGGACGCGGGCCGCGGTCAGCGCCTTGGCCCAGTCACCGGCGGATCGGGTGGTCAGCTGCTCCTCGAGCGCCTCGCGCAGCGGCGACCGGTTCGTGACGCGGGCCGTGTTGGTGGCGAACCGGGCGTCCTGCGCGAGCTCGGGTACCCCGAGCACCGTGCAGAGCGAGGCGAACTGGCCGTCGTTGCCGACCGCCAGGACGAGGTCGGTGTCGGCCGCGCGCATGACCTCGTACGGCGCGATGCTCGGGTGACCGTTGCCCATGCGCGCGGGGACCACGCCGCCCGCCGTGTAGGCCGCGCCCTGGTTGACGAGCGCGGCGAGCAGCGACGAGAGCAGGTTGACCTCGACGCGCTGGCCCTCGCCGGTGGCGCCCCGGTGCTGCAGCGCGGCCAGGATGCCGACGGTGGAGAACAGCCCGGCCAGCACGTCGACCAGCGCCACGCCGGCCTTCTGCGGCTCGCCGCCCGGCGTACCGGTGATGCTCATCAGCCCGCCGACCGCCTGGACGAGCAGGTCGTAGCCGGGAAGCGCGGCGCCGCCCTCGCGGCCGAAGCCGGTGATCGAGCAGTAGACGAGCCCGGGGTTGGCCGCGCGCAGCTCGTCGTAGCCGAGGCCGAGCCGGTCCATGACGCCTGGACGGAAGTTCTCCACGACGACGTCCGCCTCGGCGGCGAGCCGGTGCGCGTGGGCCAGGCCCTCGGGCGAGGAGAGGTCGAGCACGAGGCTGTCCTTGTTGCGGTTGATCGCCTGGAAGTAGGTGGCTTCGCCGGCGGCGTCGTACGGCGGTCCCCAGCTGCGCGTGTCGTCGCCGGTGCCCGGACGCTCCACCTTGGTCACCGTCGCGCCGAGGTCTGCGAGCATCATGGTGGCGAAGGGACCCGCGAGGATGCGGGAGAAGTCCAGAACCCGCAGGTTGTCAAGCGCGGAAGCCATGTGGTTCGATGACCCTTCGGTCTTAGAAACGATTCCAGTAAAGTAGATCCTCCACCCCGCGACCGTCAAGGAGACCCCGGTATGTCCGCCCGTACGGCAGCCCCGGACGCCATCCGCCCGACCGACTTCCTCGGCATCGACCACCTGCTGTCCGAGGAGGAACGGGGCATCCGCGACACGGTCCGGGCCTTCGTCCGCGACCGCGTCCTCCCCAACGTCGGCGACTGGTTCGAGGAGGCGACCATCCCGCGCGAGCTCGCCAAGGAGCTCGGCGACCTGGGCGTGCTCGGCATGCACCTGGAGGGTTACGGCTGCGCCGGGACCAGCGCCACGGCGTACGGCCTCGCCTGCCTGGAGCTGGAGGCCGGGGACAGCGGCATCCGCAGCCTGGTGTCCGTCCAGGGCTCACTCGCGATGTACGCGATCCACCGCTGGGGCTCCGAGGAGCAGAAGCAGGAGTGGCTGCCCCGGATGGCGGCCGGCGAGGCGATCGGCTGCTTCGGCCTGACCGAGCCCGACGCCGGCTCCGACCCCGGCGCGATGCGGACGTACGCCAAACGCGACGGCGACGACTGGATCCTGCACGGACAGAAGATGTGGATCACCAACGGATCGCTCGCCGACGTAGCGGTCGTCTGGGCCAGCACCGACGAGGGTGTGCGCGGCTTCCTGGTGCCGAAGGGCACGAAGGGCTTCACGACCCAGGACATCCACAAGAAGATGTCGCTGCGCGCGTCGATCACCTCGGAGCTGCTGCTCGACGAGGTCCGGCTGCCGGCGTCGGCCATGCTCCCCGAGGCGAACTCGCTGCGTGGCCCGCTGTCCTGCCTGAACGAGGCCCGCTACGGCATCCTCTGGGGCGCCGTCGGCGCCGCCCGGGCGTGCTTCGAGTCGGCGCTGGACTACAGCAAGACCCGGATGGCCTTCGGCAAGCCGATCGCGTCGTTCCAGATCCAGCAGCAGAAGCTGGCCAACATGGCACTCGAGGTCAACAGGGCGAACCTGCTGGCCCTGCACCTCGGCCGGATGAAGGACAACGGGCAGCTCCGCCCCGAGCACGTCAGCATGGGCAAGCTCGGCAACGTCAACGCCGCTCTCGACGTCGCGCGGACCGCGCGTCAGGTCCTCGGCGCCAACGGCATCACCCTCGAGTACCCGGTGATCAGGCACATGAACAACCTGGAGTCGGTCGTCACCTACGAGGGGACCGCGGACGTGCACGCCCTGGTCGTGGGCGGCGCCCTGACGGGGATCCAGGCCTTCCGCTGACCGTCCCCTGACAGCAGTCGCGCCCGTGATCCACTGGATCACGGGCGCGGTGCGTTGTGGTGCCGGTGGATGGAGGGGTTTCCCCGCTTAGCCCCCTTTGAGCGCATTCGTCTCCGCACCGCGCTGGGGATGAGCCTCGACGGCTCCCTCGGATAGGGGCAAATCCTGGCGCTCAAGCAAAGAAGTCCTGGTCAGGGGCACTGTGCAAGAACTCGATGTCTCCTGTGCAGCGGGGTGACGCGTACAGCGTGTCGCACGCCTCCGCTCGTAGTTCGCAGCGGCCTGTCCTCCGGAGCTACCGCCCGACCGCACGAAGCAGCGCAGCTGCTCGTCAAGGCGTTTCGATCTGGCTGGCCAGCGCCACGAGCTCCGGCGCTGCTTCTCCCCGCCCGGACGAAGATCTGCTCCCTCAGCTCGGCCCCACTGCTGCAGGGAGCTGATCTGCCGACCGGACCCACCTGATGGCGCGTGGGAGTGTTCAGAACTCAGTCGGGCAGATGTCGACCCACGTGTCCAACAACGAGCCGCTTGCGCTGCTCGTCGACGTACCAGTACACCCTCAAGCACTGATCGGGACTTGAGGCCTGGTCGACCTTCAGGTGCGGCTGCATGGTGACCGTCTCGCCCGCGTACCGTCGTTGGTAGGCGGCCCTGGTCCGTCGGGCAAGCGCGGCCGGGTTCCGCTGGGAGTACTCGTAGCCGCGCTCCGTGAAGTAGGCGCCGAAGCCGGGGCCCAAGGCCCCGCTCTGCCACGCCGCCGCCCCCTCGTTGAGGACGGTCAACGCCTCGTAGAGCCGGCGCGGGCTGGCGTAGTTGGCGAAGGCGTCAACCGACGCCTGTGCCTCGTCCAGGTAGACGCACAAGTCCAAGCCACAGGTGGCGGAGCTGAGCGGCAACTACGACGCCTAGCTTCCCCTGCTCAGGCCCGCGTCAGCTCATCGCGCCAGGATATCGCCTCGAGCTCGACCCGGACCGCATCCATGACCGGCACGACGGGGCGGACCTCGAACGTGAAGGCCGGCAACGTCGAGCAGAACTTGTGCACCGTCAGCGGGTCGTCGCAGTCGACGTACATGTGGCCGCCCCAGTCGCCGACGCGCACGACGAACAGCTCGATGTGGAAGTTATCCGGCGCCGTCCACTGCGTGAACACCTCGAGGATCCGCTTCTGCGCGTTCTCGTACTCCATGGGCGTGCCCTGACCGCGCTCGGACCAGCTGATCATGTACTTCATCTCGTCACCCCTCACGACTTCGGCCTTGCGTCGGAGGAGCCGATGACCCCGGGCATCAATACGGGGTCAGGCGCCTACTGCGGTCGAGGAGGCGCACTCCTTGCACCGGTGCTCCTCGCTGACCTCGCGCCAGAACATGTCCGGCACCAGGACGGCAGGACCTGTTCGGGGTCGCCGCGACCCTTCGCCGGGCGCTCACCGTCGCCACTTCCGACTGACGAGCACACCCGCCATGCCGCTCGTCATCGCCGCATCGCGTCATCGCCGCGACGCCTCCCACCGGTTCTGGTGGGAGGCGTCGTCGTGTCCGTCGGGCAGGGTGGCTCGATGCCGACCGTGACCTCGCCGCCGCGCGCAGTCACCAGCAGCGCAACTGGCAGGCACAGCACGGGCTCGGTGACCCCGAGCACCCGTTGTTCGCTCCGGACTCCGAGACGGTGGTCTTGCACCTGACGCCCGAGGAGTACGAGGGCTACGAGGAGTACAAGCAGTACCAGGCCGCACGAGGCCAGGAGCCCCCGCTGGCTGAGGCCGCCTAGGCCGTGGAGGGACATAACAGGACGAGCGCAGCCCATCGGGCGGCGCTCGTTCTGTTATTCGAGGGAGGGTGCCCTCGCTACGCGAGGACACCCCTGTGGAGCGGGCGACGAGAATCGAACTCGCGTTCTCAGCTTGGGAAGCTGATGTTCTGCCGCTGAACTACGCCCGCATCGGTACGCGCAGCATCCTACGACAGGTGACCGTTCTGCCACAGGGTGCAGCCTGGAGGAGGCGCCGGACCCCCGCACGGATACGCCAACACGTCGCGGGGTCCGGCGTGGCCGCGGGAGGGCGCTCGCGCGGCCACGCGCATCTGGCTTATAGGGTCCGGCCATGCTGCTTTCCGACCGCGACCTCAAGGCGGCCATGGCCGAGGGCCGTCTGGGCCTCGCGCCGTACGACGAGGCGATGGTGCAGCCCAGCAGCATCGACGTCCGGCTGGACCGGTACTTCCGGGTCTTCGCGAACCACCGCTACACCCACATCGACCCCGCGGTGGCCCAGGACGACCTGACCGACCAGGTCGAGCCCGAGGGGGAGGAACCGTTCATCCTGCATCCGGGCGAGTTCGTGCTCGGGTCGACCCTCGAAGTCATCTCCCTCGACGCCACCCTGGCCGCCCGCCTGGAGGGCAAGAGCTCGCTGGGCCGGCTCGGGCTGCTCACGCACTCGACGGCGGGCTTCATCGATCCGGGCTTCTCCGGCCACGTGACGCTGGAGCTGTCCAACGTCGCGAACCTGCCGATCAAGCTCTACCCGGGCATGAAGATCGGCCAGATCTGCGTGCTGCCGCTGACGTCGCCGGCCGAGCACCCGTACGGGTCGAGCATCTACGGCTCGCGCTACCAGGACCAGCGGGGCCCGACGCCGTCCCGCTCGTACCTGCGGTTCAGCCGGACGCCGACCCAGGGCCTGTGACCGGGGTCCGGAACTCCCGGACCCCGGGCACGCGCAGCACCAGCAAGGGCAGGACGACGGCGATGACGACGCCGAGGGCGAGTACGCCCGAGCGCCCGAACGCGGCGACGGCGGGCCCGGTCAGCGCCAGGCCGAGCGGGAACAGCCCGAACGTCGCCATCCAGTCCAGCGAGATCACGCGCGCGAGCAGGTGACGTGGGACGTCGGCCTGCAGGGCGGTCTCCCACTGGACGATGAAGGGGCCGAGGCCGAGCCCGGCAATCGCCCACGCCACGCAGAGCACCGGCAGCCCCGCCCCGAGCAGCAACGCCACGGGCTGCGCCACCAGCAGGGCCAGGCCGAGCGTGGCCCACCGGCCCCGGGCCGGTCCCTTCCAGCGGCCGGCGACCAGCGCGCCGATCAGCCCCCCGAACGCGCCTGCCGCGAGGACGTAGCCGTACGACGCCGTCTCGCCGGTCTGCTCGCGGACCATCAGCGGCAGCAGGATGACCACCGGCGCGTACACGAGCATGAGGTTCAGGGCGAACACCCCCAGCAGCCAGGCGATCCACGGCCGCTCGCGGACGGCGCGGATGCCCTCGGCCATCTCGGCGACCACCCGGGTGCGCGGCGCCGGCAGGTGCTCGGGCTCGCGGACGCGCAGGAGGGTCACGAGGCTGATCGCGAACGTCGTGGCGTCCAGCACGAAGCCGGCCCGCGCCCCCGCCGCCGCCATGAGCAGCCCGCCCAGGCCCGGCCCGACGACCTGCGCCAGCTGGGCCGACGAGGCCGACAAGGCGTTGCCGGCGGCCAGCGACGGCGGCGGCAGGACGCTCGGCAGCAGAGCGCCGTACGCCGGCCGGAAGAACGCCTCGCCCGCCCCGACGAGGAAGACCAGCCCGGCCAGCACCGGCAGCGGGACGGTCGAGACCGAGGTCGCCACCAGCAGACCGAGCACGGCGGCCAGCCGGAGCAGGTCCGCGGAGACGAGGACGCGCACCCGGGGCAGGCGGTCGGCCCACACCCCGCCGAGCAGCGCGAACAGGACCAGCGCGGCGAACCGCGCGGCGAGGACGATCCCGAGGTCGGCCGCGCCGCCGCCGGTGTCGAGCACGAGGACCGAGACGGCGACGGGGAACACCTGGTCGCCGACGGCGCTGACCGCCTGGCCGGCGAACAGCAGCCGGAAGTCGCGGATCCGCAGGGCGTTTCTCACGGCGTCATCCCGAACAGCGCGACGGTCGCCCCGACGCGCCGGCTGCCCGGCTCCCGCAGCGGCCGGGCCGCCGCGTGCAGGTCGGTCATCGCGGCCCGGACCCGGTCACAGAGGTCCGCCCAGACCGCGGGATCGACCCAGAGCTCGGCGTCCGCCGTCGTACCGGGTGCGTCCGGGTCGGCGTACGTCGCGCGCCGCCGGAGCTCGGCGCCCAGCGCCTCGGCGAGCAGCGCCCGGTCGTCCGGCGCGGCCGCGGCCGGGATGCGCGCGGTCGGCCGCACCCGGTAGCGGCGCTCCTGCCCACCGCGGTGACTGCGCTCCTCGGCGACCTCGACGAGCCCGGCCTGCTCGAGCTGGCGCAGGTGGTAGCTGGCGCTCCCGTGCGCCACGTCCAGCTCGCGGGCCAGCTCGGCGGCGCTCATGACGGACCCGGTGAGCAGGGACAGCATCCTCAGCCGGAGCGGATGGGCGAGAGCGCGCAGGTATCCCCTGGACGCAACCCCCAAAGACATGTTGGGGACTCTAGGCCGCCAACAGCCGCACGGCGTCGGCCGGCTGCGCCGGCGAGAACAGGAAGCCCTGCCCGCGATGGCAGCCCAGCTCGAGCAGCTGGTCGCGTTGCTGTCGCTGCTCGATGCCCTCCGCCACGACGTCGAGCTGAAGGGCGTGCGCCAGATCCACGATCGCGTGGACGAGCCGTTGGTCCTCCGGGCTCGCAAGGGCCTGCACGAATCCGCTGTCGATCTTCAAGCTGTCCAGGGGCAGATCCCGCAGGTAGGCGAACGACGAGTAGCCGACGCCGAAGTCGTCGATCGCGATGCATACCCCCATCTCGCGCAGCCGGCTCAGGACGTCGACGGCGACGGCCGGGTTGGCCATGACCGTGCGCTCCGTGAGTTCGAACGTCAGCGCCGTCAGCGGGTACCCCGTGGCCGCGCTCGCGTCCGCGACGACTCCGATCAGACCACGGTGGATCTGGGGGGGCGCCAGGTTCACCGACAGCGGCAGTACGGAGCCGTCCGTCCGCCGGAAGCTGACGCCGTCCGTGCAGGCCTGGTACAGCACCCAGCTGCCGATCCGGTCGATGAGGCCGGTCTCCTCGGCGAGCGCGACGGTCGACGCCGTGTCGAGCAGGACACCGTCGCCGTGGGCACGCAGTAGTGCCTCCGCCCCGAGGACGGTGCCGTCCTCCAGCTCGACGAGCGGCTGGTAGTGCAGCGTGAAGCGGTTGTCGTCGACCATGCGGCGCAGGGCGAGCGCCTCGTCCAGTCGCTTCCTGCTCCGCTGGTGGATCCCGGCGTCGAACACGGCGTACTGGTTGCGACCCCGGGCCTTCGCCTCGAACATCGCCTGGTCGGCAGCCCGCAGCAACTCGTCCGGGGTGACCGTCTGCTCCTCCGCCACCACGATGCCGATGCTGGCGCCCAGGGTCAGCTGGCTGTCGCCGACCGGGAAGGCCTCGGTGAGCGAGGCGAGCACACGCTCGGCGAGCCGGTACGCCTCGGTCACGTACGGCAGGTGCTCGCACAGGATCACGAACTCGTCGCCCGCCAGCCGGGCCACCGTGTCGGAGGGGCGGACGGCGGCGAGCAGGCGCCGCGCCAGTTCGTGCAACACCAGGTCGCCGGCGTCGTGGCCGTAGCCGTCGTTGACGAGCTTGAAGTGGTCGAGGTCGACGAACAGCAGGGCGACCGGCGCGGCCCGTCGGTCGGTCAGCAGGTGCTCGAGGCGGTCGAGCAGCAGGGCCCGGTTGGGCAGCCCCGTGAGCGCGTCGTGCGTGGCGCGGTGGGCCGCGCTCACCTCCAGCCGCTTGCGCTTGGTGATGTCCGTGTAGCCGACGATCGCCCCGCCGTCCGGGCTGCCGAGGGCGACGACGTGCAGCCAGAAGAACAGCGGCTCGTCCTCCCGCCACCTGCAGGTCACGTCCGTGTCGAACTCCGACGTCTCGCCGTCGAGCACGGCCCGTAGTCCCGCTGCCATCTCCTGGGCCTCGGCCTGCTCCCGGCCGCGCACCCGCTGGCACACGTCGAAGAAGTTCGCGCCGACCCCGCAGGCGTGCTGGGAACCGTCGCGCTCGGCCATGAACCGGGTCCAGGCGGCGTTCACCGTCACGATCGTGCCCGTCGCGTCGACCACCGCGGTCTGCGCCGGCAGCGAGTCCAGGACCGCGCTCTGGAACAGGGCGAGGGCGGCCAGGCGGCGCTCGGCCCGCACCCGCTCGGACGCGTCGCTGAAGGTCAGGACGGCGCCTTCCGGCTCGTCGGTGCGCAGTGGCGTGGCACGGAAGTCGACCGGGACGGGGGTGCCGTCGCTGCGCCAGAAGATCTCACCGCTCCGTTCGGCAGGCAGGCCCTCGCGCGCCGCGCGGACGCACGGACAGTCCTCCACGGCGTACGGCGTTCCGTCGGGGTGGCTGTGGTGGTACAGCTCGTGCGCGCTCCGGCCGAGGGCTGTCGCCGGGTCGAGGCCGAGGATCTCCGCCGCTGCCGGGTTGAGGAAGGTCACCCGGCCCTGGGTGTCCAGCCCGATCACGCCCTCGGCGGACGACTCGATGAGGAGGCGGAACCGCTCGGCGCTGCGGTGGCGCTCCTGCTCCAGGGAGCGCAGCTCCGTGACGTCCTGCAACGTCACCAGCGCCGCGGCCCGGTCGCCCCACTCGGTCGGCATCGCGGTGGCGGACACGAGGACGGCAGCGCCCCCAGCGTGCAGAACGCGGAACTCGGCCGGCTGGGTGACCATCTGCTCGCCGAGCACCTGCTGCAACTGCTGCGTGCACAGCTCCCGGTCCTGCTCCTCCACGAAGTCGGTGATGCGGCGGCCGAGCACCTGTTCCGGCGCACTGTGGCCCGACAGCTGGACGGCGGCCGGATTGGCGAACTGGATCAGCCCGTCGGCGTCCACGACGATCATCCCGTGTGAGGCCCGGGACAGGAGCTCGCGGCGCCGCGGCTCGGGCAGCAGCGGCGCGGCCGGCGCGGGCTCGGCGCCGCTGGCCTCGCGGGTGGACATGACGATGCCCCGCAGGGCCGGGTCGTCGAGACGGTTGCGGACGAGGGTCTCGAGCGGCCGCCAGCTGCCGTCCCGGTGCCGCACCCTCGCCCGAAGGGTGTGCACGCTCTCCGGTTCGCCGTACACCCGCAACAGGTCCTCGACGGCCCGGCTCTGGTCGTCGGGATGCACGAGCCGTAGCGGGTTGAGGCCCTCGAGTTCCTCCGGGGACAGGCCGAGCAGCCGCGCGGCAGCCGGACTGGCGAAGCGGACGGTGCCGTCCGCCTCGTGCACGCTCAACAGGTCGGGCGTCCAGGTGACCAGAAGGTCCCACGGGACCGCGGGTCGGGGACTGCCGGCTGAGCCGTCCACATGGTCCCCGGATCTGGCGTACGGACGTGGCTGCGCAGCGTGTTCCCCTCGCTGCGCGACAGACACCTTCAGCGCACTGCGTTCCGAGGTGGTCAGCGGTCCGTGACGGTGAGGGGCCGGCTCGTCAACGGCGTACCGCCGGCGGC
Organism: Frankiales bacterium; assembly: GCA_025965475.1. Classification (GTDB taxonomy): domain Bacteria; phylum Actinomycetota; class Actinomycetes; order Mycobacteriales; family SCTD01; genus RYN-124. Next base: position 56,202 of record JAOPWV010000179.1, read on the forward strand.
GGGGAAGACGCTGACCGTGTGCTGACCCGGGGATACCTGAACGCCGAGCTGCCCGTTGGTGCGGCAGGCGGTGAACCGCTTTGCGACCTTCACCACCTGGGTGTCGGTCCGGCCGGGTAGCGGCACCGCGGCCAGATCCGGCAGCAGCCGCGCCGCGTCGAGGGCGACCACGATGGCGGTGTCGTTCGGGCCCACCGCGCTGTACTGGAGCAGGCCGCCGCGGCGTACGGACGTCGCCGACAGGGCCAGACCGGGGGTCGTGCACGACGCGGTCAGGGCAGGTGGGGTGCTGCCCCCGCCGCCGGAACGCACCGCCGCGCCGACGACCACCAGGAGCAGTACGCCGACGAGCAGCCGGACCGGCCCGACGCGCAGGTTGCCGATGCGCAGCTTGGGCAGCGGCGGCGGTGCGTCGTCCGGGGCACCGGCGTCGCCCTGGACGGCCTCGCTGCCCCGCAGGACGGCCAGCTCGTACAGGTCGGGCCCGGACCGTGACCGTCCGCCACGGCGTGGCTCAGCCGTCGGACTTGCCCGGGCCGGTCGGACCGTCGAGGCGCGGCGTCCCCTCCTCCTGCGCGAGCTGGACCGTGTCCGCCGCCTCGGTGGCTGCCGGGGTGGGCCCGGCGGGGCCCTTGTCGACGACGTCCGGCGTCACGTCCGGTGCGCCGCCGGCCATCGCCGGAACCTTCGGCGCGACCAGCGAGCGGGCCAGGATCTGCGAGACGTCGAGGACCTGCACGCTCTCCTTCGCCGAGCCGTCCTGCTTCTTGGCCGTGACGGCGTCGGACAGCATGACGATGCAGAACGGGCAGGCCGTCGAGATCAGGTCGGCGTCCGTGGCCAGGGCCTCGTCGGTGCGCTCCACGTTGATGCGCTTGCCGATCTTCTCCTCCATCCACATCCGGGCGCCGCCGGCGCCGCAGCAGAAGCCACGCTCCTTGCAGCGCGGCATCTCGGTGGTGGTGAAGCCCGCGATCGCGTCGAGGATCTCGCGCGGCGGCGTGTAGACCCGGTTGTGCCGACCCAGGTAGCACGGGTCGTGGTACGTGATCTTCTCGTCGATCGGCGTGACCGGGACCAGGTGCCCGTCGGCGACCAGCTTGCCGAGCAGCTGCGTGTGGTGGACGACGTCGTAGTGACCGCCGAGCTGTGGGTACTCGTTCGCCAGCGTGTTGAAGCAGTGCGGGCAGGTCGCCACGATCTTCACGTCGTGCTCGCGGCCGGCACCCACGCCGTTGAGCAGCTCGACGTTCTGCTGGCCGAGCATCTGGAAGACGAACTCGTTGCCGAGGCGGCGCGCCGGATCACCGGTGCAGGACTCGCCGGAGCCGAGGATCGCGAACTCGACGCCGGCCGTGTGCAGCAGCTCGGCGAACGCGCGCGTGACCTTCTTCGCGCGGTCCTCCAGGGCACCGGCGCAGCCGACCCAGAACAGGTACTCCACGTCGGACGGGATGGAGTCGGTGACCCGCCTGACCTCGAACGGCAGGCCCTCGGTCCAGTCCTCGCGGGCGGTGTTGTTCAGGCCCCACGGGTTGCCCTTGTTCTCGAGGTTGCGCAGCATCACGCCGGCCTCGCTCGGAAACGCGCTCTCGATGAGCACCTGGTAGCGGCGCATGTCGAGGATGTGGTCGACGTGCTCGATGTCCACGGGGCACTGCTCGACGCAGGCGCCGCAGGTGGTGCAGGACCACAGGACGTCGGGGTCGATGACGCCACCCTCGGCGGCGGTACCGACGAGCGGGCGGGTGGCCTGCTCGGGACGGGTGCCCTCGATGCGCGGGTAGCCGGCCTCGGGCACGTGGTGCCCGGACTCGTCCTCGATGATCTCCGAGACGTGCCCCTCGGGGACCGTCCTCGAGCCGAGCATGTACGGCGCCTTCGCGAACAGGTGGTCGCGCAGGTCCATGATCAGCAGCTTCGGGGACAGCGGCTTGCCGGTGTTCCAGGCCGGGCACTGGGACTGGCAACGACCGCACTCGGTGCAGGTCGCCATGTCGAGCATGGCCTTCCAGGTGAAGTCCTCGACCTTCCCGACGCCGAACGTGTCCGTCTCCGGGTCGGCCTGCTCGAAGTCCAGGACCTTGCCCTTGCTCATCATCGGCGGCAGGCCGCCCAGGGCGACGCCGTCCGGGTTGCGCTTGGTGGAGACATTGACCGGCGCGAGGAAGATGTGCAGGTGCTTGCTGTAGACGACGAGCACGAGGAAGCCGAACACGACCGCGATCTGCGCCAGGATGAAGAACGTCTCCAGGAAGGCGTTGACGCCGGTCCCGAGGGGGGCCAGAGCCTTGGCCACCAGCCACGACGTGAACGTCCAGTGCGGGTGGTCGGCCCACGGGTAGTGGCCGGTGTTGATCTGCGGGCCGCGGTAGAGGAACAGCGTCACGACCACCATCGTGATCATGAACAGCACGAGCCAGGCGGCCCGCGTGTGCGAGCCGTAGAACCGGCTGCTGCGCTGCAGCCGCTGGGGGGCGTTGCGCCGCCGGATGAGGGCGAAGGTCAGCAGCGAGAGGAGCAGCAGCGTGCCGAACAGGTCCTCGAGGAACCCCAGCGCCCGGGTGTGCCCGATGATCGGGAACGCGAAGTCAGGGTTGAACAGCGCGCCGACCGCCTCGACGATCGTCGCGCCCAGCACGACGAACGCCCAGAACGTGATGAAGTGCGCGACACCCGGCACCGACCACTTGAGCAGGCGCTCCTGGCCGAAGACCTCGACGAGTTGCGTGCGCAGGCGCGCGCCGGCTCCGTCGAGGCGACCCGGTGCGGGCTGCCCGCTGCGGATCAGCCGGGCCAGGAAGACGATCCGGCGGCCGGCGATCGCCAGCGACACCACGATGATCAACAGGCCCAGAACCAGGCGGACGACCATGTCCGTCTCCACGTGTCCCTCCAGGGGGTGCAGCCGGCGCGGCAGCGATCGTGCCCCGTGGCACGGGGAGCCTACGCACGCACGTCGCGGCCAGAGTACGGGCCACCCGTACGGCATCTACCCGCGGGTAACTCCAGGTGGGGGAATGCCGTGCCGTCCGCCGGCGCCGGTCGGCCTAGAAGCCGGGGGACAGCACGGCGGAGGCGATCCGCGAGAGGACGCGCAGGACGAGCAGGGTGAGCGGCAGGGCCAGCATCAGGGCCACGACGAGCGCGAGGAGGCGGATGGCGAGCCTCGGTCCACCCCGCCGGTCCCGCATCGCGCTCAGCACCCGACCAGCGTCGCACAGCAACCCCCCGGTCGTCGCCGCTCCGCGCCCTGGCTCGCAGCCACCCCCGCACCCACTCGGCAGGGCGGGGTCGCGCGGGCGACCCCCGGCAGGAGATGCCCGCGGTGGGATGCGGGGGATCTGAAGAAGTTCCTTGAGCCGGGAACGCTCAAGGCGATTTGACGGTTGATCACAGAGGAGCCACCATGAGTGGCAGTGGCTCAACCCTCCCCAGATTCAAGGAGCACCTCCATGGCACGAGCGGTCGGCATCGACCTCGGCACCACCAACTCCGTCGTCAGCGTCCTCGAGGGCGGCGAGCCCACCGTGATCGCCAATGCCGAGGGCGCGCGCACGACCCCGTCGATCGTCGCGTTCGCCAAGAACGGCGAGGTCCTGGTCGGCGAGGTCGCCAAGCGGCAGGCGGTCACCAACGTGGAGCGCACCATCCGCTCGGTGAAGCGCCACATGGGCACCGACTGGAAGACCAGCCTCGACGGCAAGGACTTCACGCCGCAGCAGATCAGCGCGTTCATCCTGCAGAAGCTCAAGCGGGACGCGGAGAGCTACCTCGGCGAGCCGGTCACCGACGCGGTGATCACGGTCCCGGCGTACTTCTCCGACGCCGAGCGGCAGGCCACCAAGGAGGCCGGCGAGGTCGCGGGCCTCAACGTCCTGCGCATCGTCAACGAGCCGACCGCCGCCGCCCTGGCGTACGGCCTCGACAAGGGGGACAAGGAGCAGACCATCCTGGTCTTCGACCTCGGTGGCGGCACCTTCGACGTGTCCCTGCTCGAGATCGGCGAGGGCGTCATCGAGGTCAAGGCGACCTCGGGTGACAACAAGCTCGGCGGTGACGACTGGGATCAGCGCGTCGTCGAGCACCTGGTCAAGCAGTTCCAGCTGAGCAACAACGGCATCGACCTGTCCGGCGACAAGATGGCCATGCAGCGCCTGCGCGAGGCTGCTGAGAAGGCCAAGATCGAGCTGTCCAGCTCGCAGTCGACCGGCATCAACCTGCCGTACATCACGGCCAGCGCCGACGGTCCGCTGCACCTGGACGTCACCCTCACCCGGTCGGAGTTCCAGCGCCTCACGCAGGACCTGCTCGACCGCTGCAAGGGCCCGTTCCAGCAGGCCATCAAGGACGCCGGCATCAACCTGTCCGCGATCGACCACGTCGTGCTCGTCGGTGGTTCGACCCGCATGCCCGCCGTCTCGGACCTGGTCCGCGAGCTGACCGGCGGCAAGGAGCCCAACAAGGGAGTCAACCCGGACGAGGTCGTCGCCATCGGCGCGGCCCTGCAGGCCGGTGTGCTCAAGGGCGAGGTCAAGGACGTCCTCCTGCTCGACGTCACGCCGCTGTCCCTCGGCAACGAGACCAAGGGCGGCATCATGAGCAAGCTGATCGAGCGCAACACGACCATCCCGACCAAGCGCTCCGAGGTGTTCACGACGGCCGATGACAACCAGCCGTCCGTGCAGATCCAGGTCTTCCAGGGCGAGCGCGAGATGGCGTCGTACAACAAGAAGCTCGGCATGTTCGAGCTGACCGGCCTGCCGCCGGCGCCGCGTGGCGTGCCGCAGATCGAGGTCACCTTCGACATCGACGCCAACGGCATCGTCAACGTCCACGCCAAGGACCTGGGCACCGGCAAGGAGCAGAAGATGACCATCTCCGGCGGCTCCGCCCTGCCGAAGGACGAGGTCGAGCGGATGATGAAGGAGG
>JAOPWV010000187.1 GCA_025965475.1 Frankiales bacterium
CTCCGGTGCGCCGGCCGCTGGCCGACGACGTGGTGGAGCAGGCCGGCGAGGTCGTGCTCGCCCGCGACGCGGAGCCGGCGGACGACCCCGTGCTCGTGCTGCGGGTCGCCGCGGCGGCCGCCCGGACCGGCCTGCCCATCGCGCCGCACACCCTCGAGCGGCTGCTGACCGAGTGCCCGCCGATGCCGGTGCCCTGGCCCGCGGCGGCGCTCGACGCGCTCGTGGGCACCCTCGCGGCCGGGCCGGCCGCGGTACCGGTCTTCGAGGCCTTGGACCAGGCGGGGCTGCTGACCCGGCTGCTGCCCGAGTGGCAATCGGTGCGCAGCAAGCCGCAGCGCAACAGCTACCACCGGTTCACGGTCGACCGGCACCTCGTCGAGGCGGCGGCGGTAGCCGCCGGCCTGACCCGCCGCGTCGCCCGGCCGGACCTGCTGCTGCTGGGTGCCCTGCTGCACGACATCGGCAAGGGGTTGCCGGGCGACCACACCGAGGCGGGCATGGGCGTGGTGGCGGACCTGGGCCCGCGGCTGGGGCTGCCGCCCGCGGACGTCGAGGTGCTCGTGGCGATGGTGCGCCACCACCTGCTGCTGCCCGACGTCGCGACCCGGCGCGACCTCGAGGATCCGGCCACCGCGCAGGCCGTCGCGGATGCTGTCGGCTCGGCCGAGGTCCTCGAACTGCTGCATGCGCTCACCGAGGCGGACGGGACTGCGACCGGCCCGGCGGCCTGGAGCCCGTGGAAGGGCCAGCTGATCGGCGAGCTGGTGGCGCGCACCGCCGCCCTGCTCGCCGGCGTGACGCCGGAACCCGCTCGGGCGCTGGCCCCCCGCCAGGAGGAGCTCGTGGCGGCCGGGGTCTTCGCCTTGGAGGCCGACGGGGACGAGGTCACCGTCGTCGCTCCGGACCGGCCGGGCCTGCTCTCGCTGTCGGCAGGTGTCCTGGCGCTGCACCGGCTCGACGTGCGGTCCGCCTTCGCCTCCTCACACGGCTCGACGGCGGTGACCGTGTTCCGGGTGTCGCCGCGGTTCGGGTCGCCGCCGGACTGGTCGCTGGTACGCGCCGACCTGCGGCGCGGCGTCGACGGGACACTGCCCCTGTGGGACCGGCTGACGGCGCGCGAGGCGGCGTACTCCCGGCCCGGGCCGGGGCCCGGTGCGCCGGCCACCGTCCGGCTCGTGGACGACGCGTCCGAGACCGCGACCGTCGTCGAGGTGCGCGCCCCCGACGTCCTCGGACTCCTGCACCGCATCACGGTCACCCTCGACGCGTGCGGGCTCGACGTCCGGACCGCCCACATCTCGACCCTCGGGGCGGACGTGGTCGACGCGTTCTACGTCGTCGGCCCCGACGGCGGCAAGCTCACCGACCCGGAGCTGCGGTCCCGGGTCGAGGTCGCCGTCCTCGCCGCCCTCGGTGCCTGACCTCCGACTAGGCTGGACGGATCGACCGACGACGTACTGAGGACTGATGTTCGACACCCTGTCCGACCGGCTCGACAAGGTCTTCACGTCCCTGCGCGGCAAGGGGCGGCTCTCCGAGGCCGACATCGACGCGACCGCGCGCGAGATCCGCGTCGCGCTGCTCGAGGCCGACGTCGCGCTGCCCGTGGTCAAGGCGTTCATCGCGGCGGTCAAGGAGCGCGCGCGGGGCGTCGAGGTCTCCGGCGCCCTCAACCCGGCGCAGCAGGTCATCAAGATCGTCAACGAGGAGCTCGTCGGCATCCTCGGCGGCCAGACCCGGCTGATCCGCTACGCCAAGAATCCGCCGACGGTCATCATGCTCGCCGGCCTGCAGGGCGCGGGCAAGACGACCCTCGCCGGCAAGCTCGGGAAGTGGCTCAAGGCGCAGGGGCACGCGCCGCTGCTGGTCGCCGCCGACCTCCAGCGTCCCAACGCCGTGCAGCAACTGCAGGTCGTGGGTGGCCAGGCCGGGGTGGACGTGTTCGCCCCCGAGCCGGGCAGCGGTGTCGGCGATCCGGTCGCCGTCGCCCGGCAGTCCATCGAGCACGCGCGGCGGATGAATCACGACGTCGTCGTCGTCGACACCGCCGGCCGCCTCGGCATCGACGCGGACATGATGGCCCAGGCCGCGGCCATCCGGGATGCCGTCCAGCCCGACGAGACGCTGTTCGTCGTCGACGCGATGGTCGGCCAGGACGCGGTCAACACCGCCGAGGCCTTCCGGGACGGCGTCGGCTTCACCGGTGTCGTGCTCACCAAGCTCGACGGCGACGCCCGCGGTGGCGCCGCCCTGTCCGTACGCCACATCACCGGCCAGCCGATCCTGTTCGCCTCCACCGGCGAGAAGCTCGGCGACTTCGACGTCTTCCACCCCGAGCGGATGGCCTCGCGCATCCTCGGCATGGGCGACGTCATGACGCTCATCGAGCAGGCCGAGCGCCACTTCGACGCCGACCAGGCCGAGAAGATGGCCGGCAAGCTGCAGAGCGGCGAGAATTTCGACCTCGAGGACTTCCTCGAGCAGATGCTGCAGGTCAAGAAGATGGGCAGCATCACGAGCCTGTTGGGGATGCTGCCGGGCATGGGTCAGCTCAAGGGCCAGATGAAGGAGGCCCTCGCGCAGGTCGACGACAAGGACCTCGACCGGATCGCCGCGATCATCCGGTCGATGACGCCGCAGGAGCGGCGTACGCCGAAGGTCCTCAACGGTTCGCGCCGGCTGCGGATCGCCAAGGGCTCCGGCGTGACGGTGAGCGAGGTCAACAACCTCGTCGACCGGTTCTACGAGGCCCAGAAGATGATGAAGCAGATGGGGGGCATGCCGGGCATGGGCGGCATGCCGGGCATGGGCCGTCAGGCCAAGCGTGCCCAGCAGGGCAAGAAGGGCAAGAAGGGCAAGGGCCCCGGACGGGCCGGTGGCGGGCCGCGTCCGGCGCAGCTGCCCCAAGGGTTCCCGCAGCTGCCGGCGGCCGAGCCCAACCCGCTTGGACTGCCGCAGGCGCCCGACCCGTTCGGCCTCAACCGGCGCTCCTGAGACCGGCGGTTCCTGCGGCGTTCGAGTCCTGAGCGTCCGTCTGGCACACTGTCTGCTGAGCCACCGCCGTACGACGGCCCTCTACCCGTCGTCGGCGTGACCGCACCGCTGCGGCCGGCGCGCAACCCCACGCGCATCCCGGCTGCACACCCACGCCGTACGACTGGAGCACGAAACCCCCGTGGCAACCAAGATCAAGCTCATGCGCCTGGGCAAGATGCGCGCGCCCTACTACCGCATCGTCGTCGCCGACGCGCGCACCAAGCGCGACGGCCGTTCGATCGAGACGATCGGCAAGTACCACCCCAAGGAGGACCCCTCCTACATGGAGGTGGACGCCGAGCGGGCCGCGTACTGGCTCGGTGTCGGCGCGCAGCCGACCGAGGCCGTCACCGCGATCCTCAAGGTCACCGGGGACTGGCAGAAGTTCAAGAACCTGCCGGCCCCGCCGCCCATGAGGGTCGCCGAGCCCAAGCCCGACAAGAAGGCCCTCTTCGAGGCCGCTGCCCGCGAGGGCATCGACGCCGCCGCCGGTGCGGCGACCACCCCGAAGAAGAAGGCCGCTCCCAAGGCCGAGACCGCCGCCGAGGACACGCCGACTGCGGACGCCCCTGCCGCGGAGGCCCCTGCCGCGCCTGCCGCTGAGACCCCTGCAGAGACCCCCGCAGAGGCGACTCCCGCCGACGCCACGCCCGCGGGGGAGTAAGTGCTCGAGAGCGCTCTCGAGCACCTCGTACGCGGCATCGTCGACAACCCCGACGACGTCACGGTCGACCTGGTCACCAACCGGCGCGGCCGCACCCTCGAGGTGCGCGTCAACCCGGACGACCTCGGCAAGGTGATCGGCCGCAACGGCCGCACGGCCAAGGCGCTCCGCACGGTCGTGGCCGCCCTCGGCGGCCGTGGCGTGCGGGTCGACGTGGTCGACACCGACGAGGTCCGCTGACCGGTCACATGACGGGAGCATGGCGGTGACCCAGCCCGACCGGCTCACCGTCGGTCGCATCGGCAAGCCCCAGGGCATCCGCGGTGAGGTCACCGTGGAGGTCCGCACCGATGCGCCAGAGATCCGCTTCGCCCCCGGGTCGGTCCTGCTGACCGACCCGGGGGACCGCGGTCCCCTCACCGTGGAGTCCACGCGGGACCAGAACGGGCGGCTGATGGTCGCCTTCGAGGGCTTCTCCGACCGCAACCAGGCGGAGACCCTGCGCAACACGCTCCTCCAGGTGGAGGCCACCGACGTCCCGCCGAGCGAGGACCCGGACGAGTTCCACGACACCCAGCTGATCGGGATGACGGCCGATCTGGTGGACGGGTCGCGCCTCGGTGAGGTCACCGACGTCCTGCACCTGCCACACGGCGACGTGCTCGTCGTCAGCCGGCCCGACGGTGCCGGTGAGGTGCTCGTGCCGTTCGTGCTGGCGATGGTGCCCGAGGTCGACGTACCCGGCGGCCGGCTGGTCGTCGATCCGCCCGAAGGGCTGCTGGACCTGCCGTGACGCTGCAGGTCGACGTCGTCACGATCTTTCCCGAGTACCTCGCGCCGCTCGGCGTCTCCCTGCTGGGCAAGGCCCAGGAGCGCGGGCTGCTCGACGTCCGCCTCCACGACCTGCGGACCTGGACCGGGGACATCCACCGCACCGTGGACGACTCCCCGTACGGCGGCGGGCCGGGCATGGTCATGAAGCCCGAGCCCTGGGGGCGGGCGCTCGACGCGGTGGTCGCGGCCGGCGGACCGGCCCCCGCACCGCGCCTGCTCGTGCCCACACCGAGCGGCCGCCCGTTCACGCAGGAGATGGCGCTCGAGCTCGCCGCGGAGCCCTGGCTGGCCTTCGCCTGCGGCCGCTACGAGGGCATCGACAGCCGCGTGCTCGAACACGCCGGCGACCGGATGCGCGTCGACGAGGTCTCCCTCGGCGACTACGTGCTGGCCGGCGGCGAGGTCGCCGTACTCGTCGTCGTCGAGGCCGTGGCCCGGCTGCTGCCCGGTGTCCTGGGCAACGCCGAGTCGCACCGGGACGACTCGTTCGCCCCTGGCGGCATGGAGGGCCTGCTCGAAGGGCCCGTGTACACCCGCCCGCCCGTCTGGGAGGGCCGTGAGGTCCCCGCCGTCCTGCAGTCGGGCGACCACAAGCGGATCGCCCGCTGGCGGCGGGACGGGGCGCTGCGGCGTACGGCGCAGCGGCGCCCGGACCTGCTGGCCGGCCTGGCGGAGCGGCTCGACGACCGCGACCGGGCGGTTCTGGAGCAGGCCGGTTTCGACTGCCCGCCGGGAGCTGTGGCAACATAGAGGGCTGTTGCGACCGCCTCTCGCGTGTCCGCAGATCCGAACACCCGCCCATCCGGTAGCGCGCCCCACCGCGCCTGCCGCACGAGGAAGCGAACTCCCACGATGCACACCCTCGACGAGCTCGACGCCGTACAGCTGCGCAGCGACGTCCCCGACTTCCGGCCGGGCGACACGCTCGACGTCGGCGTGCGCGTGGTCGAGGGCAACCGCTCCCGTGTGCAGCACTTCCAGGGTGTGGTCATCCGCCGCCAGGGCGGTGGCGTCCGGGAGACCTTCACCGTCCGCAAGGTGAGCTTCGGTGTCGGCGTGGAGCGCACCTTCCCGGTGCACACCCCCGTCATCGAGACCATCAAGATCGTCAGCCGCGGTGACGTCCGTCGCGCGAAGCTGTACTACCTGCGCGAGCTGCGCGGCAAGAAGGCGAAGATCAAGGAGAAGCGCGACAACATCCCGGTGAAGGGTGCCGCCAAGGCCGCCGCCGCCGCGGCTGCTGCTGCGCCCGCCGCCGAGACCGCGCCCGCCGAGACGACGGCCTGAGCGCACGTCCGGCCGCCACCCTGACCGCCTCTTCCGCCCGGCATACCGGGTCGCCGAACGCCGTTAGGGACTGGTCATGAGCGACGAGAGCACAGTCACCACCGAGGAGCAGGTCCCCCCGGCGCCCGGACGACACAAGCAGTCCAAGGGCTCGTTCTTCCGGGAACTGCCCTTCCTGGTGCTGATCGCCTTCGTCCTCGCACTGCTCATCAAGGCGTTCCTGATCCAGGCGTTCTACATCCCGTCGGGCTCGATGCAGCAGACGCTGGAGCTGCGCGACCGGGTGCTGGTCAACAAGCTCGTGTACCACTTCCGCGACATCCATCGCGGCGAGATCGTGGTCTTCAACGGGCTCGACAACTTCGCGCCCGAGACCACGATCGCTCCGCCGAGCAACGGTGTGCAGCGGGTCCTGCGTTCGGTCAGCAGCGCGATCGGCGTCGGTGCCCCCGGCGAGAAGGACTTCATCAAGCGGGTCATCGGCATCCCGGGGGACCGGGTCGCCTGCTGCACGGACGGGCACGTCACCGTGCAGCCGCCGGGCGCGGCCAAGCCGGTGGTCCTCCACGAGCCGTACCTCTACGAGGACGACCACCAGGTCTTCTGCCAGGCCGGTGCCGGCGCGCAGAACTGTCCGCCCGGCGCTCCCGGAGTGCTCGTGCAGCCCGGTCGGCTCTGGGTCATGGGCGACCACCGCGGCTTCTCCGCGGACTCGCGGGCGCACATCGACGACGCCAACCACGGCACCGTGCCCATCAACAAGGTGATCGGACGGGCGTTCGTGATTGTCTGGCCGGTCAACCGGGCCACCGTGCTCAGCGTCCCGGACACCTTCACCTCCGGCTTCAGGGCGCCGGCTGCGGCCGCCGTCGCCGCCGCGCCGTACCTGCTGGGGCTGGCCGGGGCGTTCCCGGTCAACGCCGTGCGCCGCCGCGCCGTCCGGCGCTTCGGCCGTCGCGCCGCTGCCGCCTGAGCGCGTCCTAGGCTGGGTGGTCATGACGACCGCTCCCGTTGCCCGACGAGCCGCCCGGGTGCTGCTCGTCGACGCGGCCGGTCGCGTCCTGCTGTTCCGCGGGCACGACCCGGAGCAGCCCGCCGCGGGTAGCTGGTGGTTCACCGTCGGTGGCGGCCTGGACGAGGGCGAATCGCCGCGCGAGGCGGCCGCCCGCGAGCTGTTCGAGGAGACCGGCCTGGTGCTCGCGGCGTCCGCGTTCGGCGAGTCCGTCTTCCGCAGCACCGCCGAGTTCGCCCTCGCCGGTGTCAGGTACATCCAGGAGCAGGACTTCTTCCTCGCCCAGGTGGACTCCCACGAGGTCGACACTGTCGGGTTCACCGAACTCGAGGAGTCCTTCGTGCTCGGCCACCACTGGTGGACGCGCGAGGAGCTGCGCACGACGGCCGACACGGTCTACCCCGGGCAACTCGCTGACCTGCTCGACGGGCTGGGCGTCTGATGCACGTCGCCCTGCGACCGGTGGTCCGCGCCGAGAACGGCCTGTGGGCGTACGAGCGGGTGCTGCAGCGCTCCGGCTTCCCCCTCGTGGCCGGTGCCGACGAGGCGGGCCGAGGCGCCTGCGCGGGCCCGCTGGTCGTGGCGGCCGTCGTCCTCCCGCCCGGCCGGCGCGGGGAGATCCCCGGCCTGGCGGACAGCAAGCTGCTGACGGAGAAGGCCCGTGAGGAGGCCTACGCCGAGGTCGTCCGGCGGGCCCGGTGCTGGTCGGTCGTCGTCGTCCCGCCGGGGGAGGTGGACCGCTGCGGGCTGCACGTGATGAACATCCGCGCGATGCGCCAGGCCGTCGGCCGGCTCGACCCGTGCCCGTCCTACGCGCTCACGGACGGTTTCCCGGTGAGCGGGATGCCGGTGCCGACCCTCGCGGTCTGGAAGGGCGACCGGGTGGCGGCCTGTGTCGCGGCGGCGTCCGTGGTGGCCAAGGTGACGCGGGACCGGATCATGGTCGGGCTGCACGAGCGGCATCCGGCGTACGGCTTCGCGGTGCACAAGGGCTATGTGGTGCCGGAGCACCAGGCGGCGCTGCGCGAGCACGGTCCGTGCGCCGAGCACCGCTTCTCCTACGTGAACGTCCGGGCCGCCGAGCGGGGCGTCGCCGGCGGTGCGCTCACGCGAGGGACCACGGTCGACGCCGCGATGGTCCAGAATGGTGTGATGGACGAGCGGCGAGATCTCATCGTGAGCGCTCCATGAGCGCGGAAGACCTCGAGAAGTACGAGACCGAGATGGAGCTGCAGCTCTATCGGGAGTACCGCGACATCGTCCGGCAGTTCGACTACGTCGTCGAGACCGAGCGCCGGTTCTACCTGGCCAACGCGGTCGACGTGCAGCCGCGCAGCGCCGACGGCGAGGTGTGGTTCGAGCTGACGCTCACCGATGCCTGGGTGTGGGACATGTACCGGCCGGCCCGCTTCGTGAAGAGCGTGCGCGTACTGACGTTCAAGGACGTCAACGTGGAGAAGCTCGAGAAGCCCGACCTGGAGATCGACACGGGGGGTCGCCCGGCGTTCGGCGGGTAGGTGCCCGCCGCATGCCGTGAGGCGCCGGCGACGAGGAGGACCACCTGTGAGTTCGACCGACGACGACCTGTACCGCGGGCCGTCCAGCACCAACCAGGACAAGACCGAGTCGGTCCCGCCCACGCCGGGGCACGCCCCGCCGGCCGCGGCGGTGGACCCCGAGGACATGAACGTCGGCGGGGCGGACCCGCAGGCGCCCAGCCACCCGCACGCCGCTCCGTCCGGCGACCCTGTGCACTCCGGGATCGATCCCCTGCCAGGTGGGGCCGTCCCGACCGGTAGCGAGCCGCCGTCGGGTACGGCTCAGCGAGTACCCGGCTCGTTGGGTGTGTCCTCCCCGGAGGAGGAGATCGAGACCGACCTGGGTCGCAGCGTCGCCTCGCTGGACAGCCCCGAGGGGGAGAGCGGGCCGGGCGACGCGGCCGGTGTGCCGGTCGGCTCCGAGCAGGCCGCTCCCGGGACCAGCCAGGAGTCCGGGGTGGCGCAGGGCAGTCGGACTCCCGAGTAGCAGGAACGCCGCCGCTCCGGGCGCCCCCGCGCCGAGTGCCGGGCTGTCACGCAGACTCAGCTCGAAAACGGGTCGCAACTCGACACTCGGCGGGCCGGACCCGGCCTCGCTGACAGGACGGCTGACAGGATGACGGCGTGACCGGTGTGCCGCGCGTGATCGGGATGCTGGGCGGGATGAGCTGGGAGTCCAGCGCGCTGTACTACCGGCTCGCCAACGAACTGGTGCGCGAACGGCTGGGCGGACTGCACTCGGCCCGGTGCCTGCTGGCGTCCGTGGACTTCGCCGACATCGAGGAACTGCAGGCCGCTGGCCGCTGGGACGAGGCCGGCCAACTGCTCGCCGAGGTGGCCAAGGGGCTCGAGGCCGGCGGCGCCGACCTGCTGTTGCTGTGCACGAACACCATGCACAAGGTCGCCGACCAGGTGCAGGCCGCCATCGGGATCCCGCTGCTGCACCTGGCCGATGCCACCGCGGAGGCGGTGCGCCGCGCCGGGTTGCCGACGGTCGGGCTGCTCGGCACCGCCTTCACGATGGAGCAGGACTTCTACCGTGACCGGCTGGCCGGCCACGGGCTCACCGTCCTCGTCCCGCCGGCCGACGACCGGGCTGAGGTGCACCGGATCATCTATGACGAGTTGTGCCTGGGAACGGTGCGGGAGGAGTCCCGGCAGATCTACCGCGATGTCATCGCCCGCCTGGCCGACGCTGGGGCCGAGGGCGTGATCCTCGGGTGCACCGAGATCGAGCTGCTGGTCTCCGCCGCCGACAGCCCCGTACCGGTCTTCTCCACCACCCGTCTGCACGTCGAGGCGGCCGTGGACGCCGCTCTGCTGTAGCTCGCACCTCGACCCGACGCTCGGCGGGTATGGCACGAGGCAGGCGGCTCACCTGTGGACGCCGCTGCGCTCGTCCACAAACCGGTCCCGGGGTTCGCCTTCGGTCGCGACCGGCGGGCAGCCTCGGCGCCGGGAGGTGGTCGAGGTGCGGCCCTCGGACGAGCTCGGACGGTACGGCGAGGACCTCGCCGCGGAGCATCTGGCGGCCCAGGGCCTGCAGGTCCTGGAGCGCAACTGGCGCTGCCGCGAGGGCGAGCTCGACATCGTGGCCCGGGAGGGCCGCGTCCTCGTCTTCGTGGAGGTGAAGGCGAGGAGCGGTACGGGATTCGGGACTCCCGCGGAGGCGGTCGGGCCGGTGAAGGCGCGCCGCATCCGGGGCCTGGCCTGCCGATGGCTCGCAGAGCACCGCCCTGCCGGGGCCCAGGAGTTGCGGTTCGACGTGGTGTCCGTCGTCCGCAGGCGGGGCTGTACCGCCGAGCTCGTGCATCTGCGCGGGGCGTTCTGATGGCCCTCGCGCGCACCTGGTCGGTCGGCCTGATCGGGTTGGAGGGGCGAGTTGTCGAGGTCGAGGCCGATCTTGCGCTCGGCCTGCCGGGGTTGTCGGTCATCGGGCTTCCGGACACGGCGCTGGCGGAGTCCCGGGACCGGGTACGCGCCGCCATCGTCAACTCCGGTGAGCAGTGGCCGCAGCGCCGCATCACCCTCGCCCTGTCGCCGGCCACGCTGCCGAAGCGGGGCAGCGGGTTCGACCTCGCGCTGGCGGCGGGCGTCCTGGCCGCGAACGGGGCGGTGCCCGCTGACGCCCTGCGCGGCCGGGTGCTGCTCGGCGAGCTCGGGCTGGACGGCCGGGTCCGGCCCGTGCCGGGGGTCCTGCCCGCGGTGCTGACCGCGGTCCGGGCCGGTCTCGAACGGGCGGTGGTGCCGGTGGACAACCTGGCTGAGGCGCAGCTGGTGCCCGGTGTGGAGGCGGTCGGCGTGGGGTCCCTGCGTTCGTTGGTGGCGCTGCTGCGGGGGGAGCCGGTATCCGACGAGCCGTCGGCGGTCTGCGAGGCCGCCGGACCGGCCCGACTGCCCGACCTCGTCGATGTCGCGGGACAACCCGCCGGCCGTACGGCGGTCGAGGTGGCGGCGGCCGGTGGGCACCACCTGTTCCTGCTCGGCCCGCCCGGTTCGGGCAAGACGATGTTGGCCGAGCGGCTGCCCGGCGTGCTGCCGCCGCTGTCCGTCGAGGACGCCCTCGAGGTCACGGCGATCCACTCGGTGGCCGGGCGCCTGCCGGCCGCCGGGCCGCTGATGACGCAGGCCCCGTTCCAGGACCCCCACCACACCGCAACCCGCGCGGCGATCGTCGGCGGCGGGAGCGGGATCGCCACGCCTGGGTGCGCGAGTCTGGCCCATCGCGGGGTTCTCTTCCTGGACGAGGCGCCCGAGTTCGCCTCCGGCGTCCTGGACTCCCTGCGCCAGCCGCTCGAGAACGGGCGGGTGACCATCGCCCGGGCCGGGGGTACCGCCGTCTATCCGGCCCGGTTCGCCCTCGTGCTGGCCGCGAACCCGTGCCCGTGCGCCCGCGGCGACTCCGGCTGCGTCTGCACCCCGGACGCGCGCCGCCGCTACCTGGCCCGGCTGTCCGGGCCGCTGCTCGACCGGGTCGACCTGCACGTCACGGTGCCGCGGATCACCCGGGCGGAGATGCTCGCCGAGGACGGCCTCGGGGAACCCACGGCCGTGGTCGCCGCCCGGGTCCGGGCGGCCCGCGACACCGCCGCCGCCCGGTACGCCGGGACCGCCTGGCGGACCAACAGCGACGTTCCGGCAGTGGACCTGCGCCGGCGCTGGCCGATCCCGCGCTCGGCCACCCAGGTCGCGGAGCAGGCACTGGACCAGGGCCAGGTGACCGCGCGTGGATTCGGTCAGGTGCTGCGCGTGGCCTGGACGCTCGCCGACCTGCAGGGCGTCGGCACTCCCACGGCGGCCCAGGTCGACCACGCGCTGGCGTTTCGTCTCGGGCCCGCGTCCGCGGGCCTCGCGGCATGACCGGCGACGAGGACCGGCTCGCCAGGGTGGCGCTGGCCCGGGTGTGCGAGCCGGGCATGCGGTCCGTGTACGCGGCGGTCGAGGAGTTGGGCGCCGCCGCGGTGTGGACGGAGCTGCGGGCGGGCCGGCCACCCGGCCGGGTCAGGCCCACCACGGCCGAGGGTGCAAGGCTGCGCGCCGAGCGGTACGGCCCGCTCGACGACCTGCGGGCGCTCGGGCGGGTCGGGGGGCGGGTCGTCATACCCGGTGACCCGGAGTGGCCGGCCGAGCGGCTGAGCTGGGGCGCTGACCTGCGGGAGCCGCCGCCGCTCGCCTTGTTCGTGCGTGGGCCGCACCCGCTTGCCGGCTGCGTCGAGCGGTCCGTCGCGCTGGTGGGCGCGCGGGCGGCCACGGCGTACGGCGGTCACGTCGCGGGAGAGCTGGGGCTGGGGATAGCCGACCGCCGCTGGGCGGTCGTGTCGGGCGGCGCGTACGGCATCGACGGGCAGGCCCATCGCGGCGCCCTGAGCTCGCAGGCGGCGCCGACCGTCGCGGTGCTCGCCTGCGGCATCGACGTGGCCTACCCCCGGGGCCACAGCTCGTTGCTGGACCGGATCGCCGCGGACGGACTGGTGGTCAGCGAGCTGCCGCCGGGCTGCGCGCCCACCCGTTCGAGGTTCCTGGTCCGCAACCGCGTGATCGCCGCGCTGTCGGTCGGCACCGTCGTGGTGGAGGCCGCCGTACGGAGCGGCTCGCTGACGACCGCCCGGCAGGCCGGTGACCTCGGACGGGTGCTCATGGCGGTGCCCGGTCCCGTCACCTCGGCCATGTCCGCGGGCAGCCACCAGCTGCTCCGGGAGGGCGCCGTCTGCGTGACCTCGGCCGCGGACGTGCTCGACGCGGTCGGTGCGCTCTCCGACGACGCGGCGGTCCCGCTGCGAGGTCCCGCCTCCCCGCGGGACGGCCTCTCGGAGACGGTCCGGCAGGTGCTCGATGCGGTACCGGTGCGCAGCTGGGCCGGGGAAGCCAGCATCGCGCGTACCGCCGGGGTCGCCGCCCTGACCGTTCAACAGATCCTGCCGCCGCTGCAGGTCGCCGGCCTGGTCGAGCAGAGCCTGCAGGGTTGGCGGCTGACCGCGCTCGGCGCCGGCCGCCCGGTCCGCGCGGCGTCTTGACCTGGGAGGTGCGGTCGCGCAGCGTGACCGCTCGTGACCACCCCCACCAGCAGCGGCGCGCTGCCCCCGGCGCTGGCCGCCGCGGCGGAGGGGTTCGTGCGCCACCTGTCCCTCGAGCGCGGCCGCTCGCCGCACACCGTCCGGGCGTACGCCGGAGATGTGGCGCTGCTGCTCGAGCACGCGTCCCGGCTCGGCGTCGAGGACCCGGCCGAGCTCGACCTGCAGGTCCTGCGCAGCTGGCTGGCCCGGCTCCGTTCCGGCGGCGCCGCGCGGACCACGATGGCGCGGCGGGGCTCGTCGGCACGCGTGTTCACCGCGTGGGCCGCCCGGCGCGGGCTGATGCCTACCGATCCGGGAACGCTGCTCGCGACCCCCAAGGGGCACCGGCCGCTGCCCGACATCCTGCAGCCCGAGGAGGCCAGCCGCCTGGTCGAGGCCGTCGACGGTGCCGGACCCGAGGACCTCCGCGACCGACTGGCCCTGGAACTGCTCTATGCCACCGGGATCCGGGTAAGCGAGCTGTGTGGCCTGGACATCGATGACGTGGACCGTGGACGACGCGTGGCGCGGGTGATGGGCAAGGGCGGCAAGGAAAGGACCGCGCCGTACGGCGTCCCCGCCGAGCTGGCCGTCGACCGCTGGCTGACCCAGGGGCGGCCGGAGTGGGCCACCGCGGCCAGCGGGCCCGCGCTGCTGCTCGGCCGCCGTGGCGGCCGGGTCGATCCGCGCACCGTCCGGACCGTCGTCCACCGCCGTCTGGCTGCCGTCCCCGGGGCTCCCGACCTCGGTCCGCACGGGCTGCGCCACAGCGCGGCCACGCACCTGCTGGAGGGGGGAGCAGACCTGAGAAGCGTCCAGGAGCTGCTCGGTCACGCTACGCTCGCTACGACCCAGATTTATACGCATGTCAGTGTTGAGCGCTTGAGGACCAGTTATGACCGTGCGCACCCCCGAGCCTGAGCGCTCGGCCGGTGTCGCGACCGCCCCGAGCGCTCCGGACGACGCGGACAGCCGGCCAGCCGGTGCTCCCGCGCCCCCGGCCGCCCGTCGCGGCCGGTATGCCGGGGTCAGCGACGAGGAACGCGCGGAGATCGAGAGTGCGATCGCCGAGCTCTGGCGTGAGTTCAAGAGCACCGGCGAGGAGCGGCTGCGCGAGCGGCTGATCCTGCACTACTCGCCGCTGGTGAAGTACGTCGCCGGCCGGGTCGGCGTGGGCCTGCCGCCCAACATCGAGCAGGCCGACCTCGTCTCCTACGGCATCTTCGGGCTCATCGACGCCATCGAGAAGTTCGACCTCGAGCGGGCGATCAAGTTCGAGACCTACGCGATCAGCCGCATCAAGGGCGCGATCATCGACGAGCTGCGGGCGATCGACTGGATCCCGCGTTCGGTGCGCTACAAGGCCCGTGAGGTCGAGCGGGCGTATGCCGCGCTCGAGGCCCGGCTGCACCGCACCCCCACCGAGGCGGAGGTCGCCGGCGAGCTCGGCATCGCACTCGAGGAGTTGCACACGATCTTCAGCCAGGTCAGTTTCGTCAACGTCGTCGCCCTCGACGAGCTGATGTCGGCCGGTCAGGAGCGCGGCGACAAGCTTTCGCTCGTCGACACGCTCGAGGACACCAAGGCCGAGGACCCGGTCCAGGCGTTCGAGACCGAAGAGACCAAGTACCTGCTCGCCAAGGCGATCAACCTCCTCCCGGAGCGCGAGAAGATCGTCGTGACGCTCTACTACTACGAGGGGCTCACGCTGGCCGAGATCGGCCAGGTCCTCGGGGTCACCGAGAGCCGCATCTGCCAGATGCACACCAAGGCCGTGCTCCAGCTGCGCGGCAAGCTCGCCGACCAGCGCGACTGACCTCCGGGCTCCACGCCCGGCCGTCGCCATGAGGCGTCAACCCATGGCGTGCCGGTAACGAACCGGCGCCCCGCCCATCCGGGGCGCGGTCGATGGGCAGCTCTTCCCTGTGCGTATCGGAGCCGTCCTGCTCGCACTGTCCGTGACAACGCCGGCGTAGGCGTTCTCCGGCGGGGGAGGGGCGGACATGCCCAGCGGATACGGCCGCCTCGCCGAGGCGGTGTCCCGCGTCAACGCGGTCGGCGCCGTGATCCTGGCGATCGCCGCCGTCATCACCGGCAACCTTGACGGCGTCGCGTTCTGTTGCGCCCTGCTGTTGCTGGCTCTGCTGCTCCTGGCCGGCTCCACAGCATCGGGGGCGCGCCACCCACCCGCGTCTCTGTTCAGCTGCAGGTGCCCACCTGTGGCTGGGAGCCGGGCTGCTGCTCGTCACGCTCGCGATCTCCCTCTGCCTGTGGCGCGTCGCGCGGCAGCCAGGAACCGCCACGTGAGGAACTTCAGAGAGAGACGTCGCTCGTGCGGCGCGGTCCCTCACCAGCGGCCCTCCACGCTGCGCCGCCGCAGCCGTTCGGCGCCCAGGTCCACCAGCTCCGCGTCCCGCCCAGGCTCGTCCCGTTGCGCGACCGCCTGCGGCGCCGGCATCCGCGCCGACCCGACCGACCCGTCCACTGCGCCGGCCGCACCCGGTGGTGCATCGTCCGGCCGCGGCCCGGGACGCCACAACAGGGCCAGCCCGGCCACGAGCGCGATCAACGCGGCCGCGCCCCACGGAGCCTCCGCGGCACGCAGCGAGAAGTGCGGCTCAGCGACCGGCGCGGGCGTCGGCGCCCCAGCCGTCTCCGGCTGACCCGCGGAGGAGGCCATCCCAGCGGGCCCGGGCACCGGCAGCAGCCGCGACGCACCCCGCCGCACCAGCTGCACCGGATCGAGATACGCGTCGCCGCGCAACAGCCCCCAGTGCAGGCAACCGGCAGCGCAGGCGGCGTGACCGGCCGCGAGCCGCCCGAGGACCGCACCGGCCGGCACCACCTGGCCGACGTGGACGGTCGCCGCGACGGGCTCGTACGTCGTACGAAGGTCGCCGTGGACGACGACTACGACGCCGCGGCCGGCGAGCAGGCCGGCGTAGGAGACCCGGCCGGCACCTGCGGCGCGCACCGGCTGGCCCGGCCGGCCGGGCAGGTCGGCTCCGCGGTGGCCAGGGCCGAACCGGGTGGCGGGTGGCTCGAACGGCCTCCCGACGGTCCGCGGCCCGTCCAGCGGCCATACCCAGGCGGGATCGGCCACGGCCGGCCCGCAGACGGCCAGCAGGAGCGTCATCACCCCGGCAGCCAGCACCCCCAGCAGTACGCGTCCGCGCACGCCTCCACCTCCTCGACCCGCCGGCCAGCCTGAGCGGCCGCGGGCCCCGGAAGGAAGCGCGGGGATGATCTGTGGAAAGCGCTACACTGCTTCCAGCGTCTCGGTCACCGAGACGACTTCGCGCGCCCTCAACCCGGATCGATCGGGGGATGCGCTCCAGCGGTCTCCGACGCCGGCAACGGCGGGAGTGGGGCGGATCAGGGCGCTAGGGCGGTCTCCACCTGGGGACCGCGACAACCGGAAGGGTACGCGAGAGCGTGCCCACGTTGAAGGGCGCCACCAAGCATGGCCGTCGTCACCATGCGCCAGCTCCTCGAGAGCGGCGCGCACTTCGGGCACCAGACGAAGCGCTGGAACCCCAAGATGAAGCGCTTCATCTTCACCGAGCGCAATGGCATCTACATCATCGACCTGACGCAGACGCTCGGGTACATCGACCGCGCGTACGACTTCGTCAAGGAGACCGTCGCCCACGGCGGCACCATCATGTTCGTCGGCACCAAGCGCCAGGCGCAGGAGTCGATCGTCGAGCAGGCCACCCGCGTCGGGATGCCGTACGTCACCGAGCGCTGGCTCGGCGGCATGCTCACCAACTTCCAGACCGTCTTCAAGCGGCTGCAGCGGCTCAAGGAGCTCGAGCTCATCGAGACCACCGGTGGCCAGACGGTGCTCACGAAGAAGGAGGCGCTCGTCCTCTCCCGTGAGCGCATCAAGCTGCAGCGCACGCTGGGCGGCATCCGGGACATGACCCGTACGCCGAGCGCGATCTGGATCGTGGACACGAACAAGGAGCACCTGGCCGTCAACGAGGCCCGCAAGCTGGGCATCCCGGTCGTCGCGATCCTCGACACCAACTGCGACCCCGACGTCGTGGACTACAAGATCCCCGGCAACGACGACGCGATCCGCAGCATCCAGGTGCTGACCCGGGTCATCGCCGACGCCGTCGCCGAGGGCCTGATGGCCCGCGCGGGTGCGAGTGGCGCGGCTGACGAGAAGCCCGAGGCCGGCCAGCTCGGCACGGACGAGCCCCTTCCCGAGTGGGAGAAGGAGCTGCTGACCGGCGCGGCCGCCGAGACCGCGGCCACCGAGACCGCGGGCGTCGACACCGCCGCCGCCGAGGCACCCGCCGCCGAGGCGCCCGCCGCCGAGGTGCCTGCTGTCGAGGGCGAGGGTGCCGCCGCGGCCACGCCGCCGGCCGCCCAGTAGTCCTCCTCCCCAGAACACCGAGACGAGAAGAGACATGGCTTCCATCACCGCCGCGGATATCAAGAAGCTCCGCGAGTCCACCGGCGCAGGCATGACCGACTGCAAGAACGCTCTGGTCGAGGCGGACGGCGACTACGACAAGGCCGTCGAGTTCCTGCGCATCAAGGGGCTCAAGGGCGTCGCGAAGCGTGAGGGGCGCGCGGCCAGCAACGGCCTGGTCACAGCCGCGCTGGACGGCACGACCAAGGGCACGCTGCTCGAGCTCAACTGCGAGACCGACTTCGTGGCCAAGGGTGAGAAGTTCCAGGCCCTGGCCGCGCAGGTCGTCGAGGCCGCCAAGGGCGCGAACGACCCGTCGTCCATCACGGTGGACGGCAAGCCGCTCAAGGACGTGCTCGACGACGCCGGCGCGCTGCTCGGCGAGAAGATCGAGGTCCGCCGGGTCACCTCGCTCGAGGGCCCGTACGTCGGCCTGTACATGCACAAGACCAACCCGGACCTCCCCCCGCAGCTCGGCGTCCTCGTCGAGCTGTCCGGCGAGAACGCCGAGCTGGCCAAGGACGTCGCCCAGCACATCGCGGCGTTCGCGCCCCGGTTCACCACCCGCGGGGAGGTGTCCGAGGACGTGGTCGCCAAGGAGCGCGAGATCGCCGAGGCGACGGCCCGCGAGGAGGGCAAGCCGGAGGCGGCTCTGTCCAAGATCGTCGAGGGTCGGGTCAACGGCTTCTACAAGGACAACGTCCTCGTGGAGCAGCCCTTCGCCAAGGACAACAAGAAGTCCGTCGGCAAGGTTCTCGAGGAGGCCGGACTCAGCGTCCTGGGCTTCGCCCGCTTCAAGGTCGGCCAGGCCTAGTCTCAGCCGACAGCGCACGACGACCGAGGAGGCCGCTTCCGATGACCACGACGACGGAGGCGGTCTCCTCGTCCGTTTCCAGCCCGCTCCCGTACCGCCGGGTCCTGCTCAAACTCTCCGGTGAGGCGTTCGCCGGCGGCGGCAGCATGGGCGTGGAGCCGCGCACGGTCGAGGGGATCGCCCGCCAGATCGCCGAGGTCGTCCGCACCGGCGCCCAGGTGGCGGTCGTTGTCGGCGGCGGCAACTACTTCCGCGGCTCGCAGCTGCAGGAGGAGGGCCTGGACCGGGCCCGCGCCGACTACATGGGCATGCTCGGCACCGTCATCAACTGCCTGGCCCTCCAGGACTTCCTGGAGAAGCAGGGGGTCGAGACGCGCGTGCAGACGGCCATCGCGATGGGTCAGGTCGCCGAGCCGTACGTCCCGCGCCGCGCGATCCGCCACCTCGAGAAGGGCCGCGTCGTCATCTTCGGCGCCGGTCTGGGGGTGCCGTTCTTCTCCACCGACACCTGCGCGGCCCAGCGCGCGCTGGAGACCGGCGCGCAGGCGGTCCTCATGGCCAAGCAGGTCGACGGCGTCTACGACGACGACCCGCGCAAGAACCCGGCCGCGGTGAAGTTCGACGCGCTCACCTACGCCGAGGTGCTCGAGCGCCGGCTCAAGGTCGCCGACGCCACCGCCATCAGCCTGTGCATGGACAACCGGCTGCCCATCGTCGTGTTCGACCTGATGGCCGAAGGCAATATCGCTCGGGCGGTCCGTGGTGAGAAGATCGGCACCCTGGTCAGTGACGGGGCGACAGTCCTGAGATCGGAAGGCACGAAGTGATCGACGAGACGCTCCTCGACGCCGAGGAGAAGATGGAGAAGGCGGTGACGGTCGCCAAGGACGACTTCGGGTCGATCCGGACCGGCCGCGCCACGCCCGCGATGTTCAACAAGATCGTCGTCGACTATTACGGCGCGCTGACCCCGGTGAACCAGCTGGCGTCGCTCAACGTGCCCGAGCCGCGGATGGCGATCGTGCAGCCGTACGACAAGGGGTCGCTGAACGCCATCGAGACGGCGATCCGCAACTCCGACCTCGGGGTCAACCCGACGAACGACGGCGCGATCATCCGGATCGTCTTCCCGCAGCTCACCCAGGAGCGCCGCAAGGACCTCACCAAGGTCGCGCGCTCCAAGGCCGAGGACGCCAAGATCTCGATCCGCAACATCCGCCGCAAGGCCAAGGAAGAGCTGGACCGCCTGGTCAAGGACGGCGAGACCGGTGAGGACGACGTCGCGCGCGCCGAGAAGGAGCTCGAGAAGACGACGGCGCAGTACGTCGCCTCCGTCGACGAGCTCCTCCGGCACAAGGAAGCCGAACTGCTCGAGGTCTGATGGCCGCTGTCGAGACCGCGTCGTCCGTGGACGGCGCCCCGGCGAAACGGGAGCCAGGTAGGGCCGGTCGGGACCTGCCCGCCGCGATCGCGGTCGGCGTGGGGCTCGGGCTGCTCGTCCTGGTGCCGCTGTTCTCGCCGTACCGCTGGCTGTTCGTGGGCGTGCTCGTCGCGGCCATGGCCGTGGGTACCACCGAGATCGTCAAGGCCCTGCGCGTCCTCGGGACCGCGCCGCCGCTGCTCCCGCTGCTGGTCGGCGGGACCGCGATGGTCGTGCTGGCCTACCGCGAGGGACCCGAGGCGCTGTTCGTGGCGCTCGTGCTGACCGTGCTGGCCTGTGTCGTCTGGCGGCTGGCCGATCCGCCCGAGGGTTACCTGCGCGACGTCGCCTCCGCGACGTTCACCGCGGCGTACGTGCCGTTCCTGATGGGCTTCGCCGCGCTCATGGCGGTGCCGGCAGACGGCCCCCGGCGCGTGGTCGTGTTCATCGCGACGGTTGTCTGCAGCGACGTGGGCGGGTACGCCGCCGGGGTGCTGTTCGGCCGGCACCCGATGGCGCCGACCGTCTCGCCGAAGAAGTCCTGGGAGGGCTTCGGCGGCTCCCTGCTCGCCTGCACCATCGCCGGGGCCATCTTCTTCCCGACCCTGTTCGACGCCTCTCCGCTCGGGGGCATCGCGTACGGCCTGGCCGTGGTCGGCGCCGCCACCCTCGGTGACCTCGGCGAGTCGATGATCAAGCGCGACATCGGGATCAAGGACATGGGCACCCTGCTGCCGGGCCACGGCGGGCTCATGGACCGGCTCGACTCGCTGCTGACGACCGCGCCCATCGCGTTCCTGCTGCTGAGCGCCTTCATCAGCTGAGCGGCGGGAAGACCGCGGGCCCGCCGTACGCTGAACCCACCGTGACCTCCCTTCCCCTCGTGTTCGACGCGCCCAAGCGCGGCCTGCCGCCCCGCCATCTGGCCGATCTCGATGCCGCCGGGCGACGCGCGGCGGTCGCCGAGCTGGGGGAGAAGCCGTTCCGGGCCGACCAGCTGGCCCGCCACTGGTTCGCCGGGCACACGCCCGAGCAGATGACCGACCTGCCTGGCCCGCTGCGCGCGCGGCTGACCGAGGCGCTGCTGCCGCCGCTGCTCGTACCCGTGCGCGACGTGGACTGCGACGACGGAGCGACCCGCAAGACGCTCTGGCGTGGCCACGACGGCACCCTCGTCGAGTCGGTACTCATGCGCTACACCGACCGGACGACCGTCTGCGTCAGCAGTCAGGCCGGCTGCGGCATGGCGTGCCCGTTCTGCGCGACCGGCCAGGCCGGGCTCACGCGCAACCTGTCGACGGCCGAGATCGTCGAGCAGGTCGTGGCCGCCAACGCGGCGGAGGCGGCGACCGGCGGACGGGTCAGCAACGTGGTCTTCATGGGCATGGGCGAGCCGCTCGCCAACTACAACCGGGTCGTCGCCGCCGTACGGCGCATGATCGAGCCCGCGCCGCACGGGCTCGGCATGAGCCAGCGCAACATCGTCGTGTCGACCGTCGGCCTCGTTCCCGCGATCAAGAAGCTCACCGAGGAGGACCTGCAGGTCACCCTCGCGCTGTCCCTGCACGCGCCGGACGACGAACTGCGCAACACCCTCGTCCCTGTCAACACGCGCTGGCCGGTCAGCGAGGTGCTGTCGGCGGCGTTCGCGTACACCAAGCGCACCGGCCGGCGG
This sequence comes from Frankiales bacterium, assembly GCA_025965475.1. Taxonomy (GTDB): domain Bacteria; phylum Actinomycetota; class Actinomycetes; order Mycobacteriales; family SCTD01; genus RYN-124. Next base: position 21,260 of record JAOPWV010000187.1, read on the forward strand.
TTGTCGATCGAGTACGCCATGATCAAGGACGTCAACGACCAGCCGTTCCGGGCCGACCTGCTCGCCAAGCGGCTCAAGGGCAAGCTCGTGCACGTCAACCTGATCCCGCTCAACCCGACGCCGGGCAGTGAGTGGGACGCGAGCCCGAAGCCGGTCGAGCGTGAGTTCGTCCGCCGGCTGCGCGCCGCGGGCATCGCCACGACCGTCCGGGACACCCGCGGCCGCGAGATCGCGGGCGCCTGCGGGCAGCTGTCCGCCGCTGAGGCCTCCGTCTAGCTGGGCGCTCCCGCTTGCGTCCGGCTGATCGTGGCTCCTGAGCCACAGTTGCCCGGACGTACGGCGGCGGGTCCGACCACGCCGACGCCTGCGTCCGGCTGATCGTGGCTCCTGAGCCACAGTTGCCCGGACGCAACGGGCTGGAGCCGGTCCACGCTCAGCGGGACGCCGGGCGCCCGACCTGGGACACTGGGGGGGTGAGCGTCCGCGAAGTCGTGCTGCTGGGGGCCACCGGCTCCATCGGCACACAGGCCGTCGACGTCGTACGCCGCAATCCCGACCGGCTGCGGGTCGTCGGGCTGGCGGCCGGCGGCGACCGGGTCGAGTTGCTCGCGCAACAGGCCCTCGAACTGGGCGTGGACGTCGTGGCGGTCGCCAAGGCGACGGTGGCCCAGGACCTCCAGCTGGCCTTCTACGCCGAGGCGCAGGCCCGCGGCTACCGGTCCGGCGACTTCGCCATCCCCAAGATCCTGGCCGGCCCGGACGCGGCGACCGAGCTCGCAGGCTGGCCGTGCGACGTCGTCCTCAACGGCATGACCGGCTCGGTCGGACTCGCCCCGACGCTGGCCGCCCTGAACGCCGGGCGCACCCTGGCGCTCGCCAACAAGGAGTCGCTGGTCGCCGGCGGCCCCCTCGTGCAGGCCGCCATGCAGCGACCCGACCAGATCGTCCCGGTCGACTCCGAGCACTCCGCTCTGGCCCAGTGCCTGCGCGGCGGGCGGCCCGACGAGGTGCGCCGGCTGGTCCTGACCGCCAGCGGCGGCCCGTTCCGGGGCCGTACCGACCTGTCCGACGTCACGCCCGAACAGGCGCTGGCCCACCCGACCTGGGACATGGGCCCGGTCGTCACGGTCAACTCGGCGACGCTGGTCAACAAGGGGCTCGAGGTCATCGAGGCCCACCTGCTGTTCGCCCTGCCGTACGACGCGATCGACGTGGTCGTCCACCCGCAGTCGATCGTGCACTCGATGGTCGAGTTCCACGACGGCTCCACGCTGGCCCAGGTCAGCCCGCCCGACATGCGGCTGCCGATCGCCCTCGGCCTGGCCTGGCCGGACCGCCTCCCGAACGAGGGCTACGGCATGGACTGGTCGACCGCGTCGACCTGGGAGTTCCAGCCGCTGGACGACACGGCGTTCCCCGCTGTGGGGCTCGCCCGCGAGGCTGGCAGGCGCGGCGGCACCGCCCCGGCGGCGTTCAACGCGGCGAACGAGGAGTGCGTGGCGGCTTTCCTCGACGGCCGCCTGCCGTTCCCGGGGATCGTGGACACCGTGGCCCGCGTCGTCGGGGAGCACACGTTCAGGGAACGTCCGACACTTGCCGAGGTGTTGGAGACAGAAGAACAGGCCCGCGCATCCGCGCGGCGTCTCGTGGGGGAGTCCTCGGAGGTCGGTACGTGGCGCTAGCAGGCATCCTCGCCTTCATCGTCGCACTGCTGGTGTCGGTGATGATCCACGAGGCGGGACACTTCCTCACGGCGCGGCACTACGGGATGAAGGCGACCCAGTTCTTCGTCGGCTTCGGTCCCACCCTCTGGTCCCGCCGGCATGGTGAGACGGAGTACGGCGTCAAGGCCATCCCGGCCGGTGGCTTCGTCAAGATCGTCGGGATGACCCCGCTCGAGGAGGTCGACCCGGGCGACGAGGAACGCGCCTTCTACAAGCAGCCCGCCGGACGCCGCACCGTCGTCCTCGCGGCCGGCTCGTTCATGCACTTCGTCATCGCGCTCGTCCTGGTCCTCATCTCCTCCTTCGCGCTCGGCAAGGTCGTCGAGGGCACCCCGGCGCTGGCGGCTACCACGGCCTGCGTCTCCTCCGGGACCAACCAGAGCTGCAGCGCGCCCGGCGCGGTGCCGTCCCCCGCCAAGGCGGCCGGCGTGCGCCCCGGCGATGTCGTCGTCGCGATCAACGGCAAGCCGGTCAAGGACAGCCGCGACTTCGTCACCGCGGTGCGCGGCAGCGCCGGCGTCCCCGTCGCGCTGACCGTGCTGCGGGACGGCGTCCGCACCAACCTGACGCTGACCCCCGCCGCCGTCGAGCGGCCGTCCCTCACCGACCCGAAGAAGACAGAGCGGGTCGGCGCGATCGGCGTCAGCGTGCAGGCGCGCTACGTCACCGAACGGCAGGGTCCGGTCGACGCGCTCAAGAGCACCGGCACCACGATGGGCCTGATCGTCAAGGGCATCGGGGTCACGCTCACCGACAAGCTCGGCACGATCACCTCGCTGTACAGCAACAACCGCGACCCGAACGGCTTCGTCGGCGTCGTGGGAGCCAGCCGGATCAGCGGCGAGGTGCTGGCCAGCCAGGAGACGTTCGGCGTCAAGCTGCTGACCTTCCTGGGGATCATCGCCGGCCTGAACTTCTTCGTCGGCGTGTTCAATCTGCTGCCGCTGCTGCCTCTCGACGGCGGCCACATCGCGGTGCTGGCGTTCGAGCAGGCGCGAGACCGCATCCGGCGGCTGTTCGGCTACCGCGGACCGCTGCGCAGGGTCGACCTGACCAAGCTGATGCCGCTGACGTATGCGGTGGTCCTGCTGTTCATCGGCCTCACCGTCTGGATCATGGGAGCTGACATCGTGAACCCCGTCCGGTTGCCGCAGTGACCGTCTCCCTGGGGATGCCCGCCGCCCCGCCCGCACTGCTCGCCCCGCGCCGCAAGACCCGCCAGATCGACGTCGGCGGGGTCCTGGTCGGCGGCGGTGCGCCGATCAGCGTGCAGTCGATGACCACCACGGTGACGGCCGACGTCAACGGCACGCTGCAGCAGATCGCCGCGCTGACGGCCACCGGTTGCCAGATCGTGCGCGTCGCCGTTCCCGACCCGGTGGACGCGGAGGCGCTGCCGCAGATCGTCAAGCACGCGCAGATCCCGGTCATCGCCGACATCCACTTCCAGTCCAAGTACATCTTCGCCGCGATCGACGCGGGCTGCGCCGCCGTACGCGTCAACCCGGGCAACATCCGCGAGTTCGACGGCAAGGTGGCCGACGTGGCCCGCGCCGCCAAGGAGTCGGGCACGCCGATCCGCATCGGCGTCAACGCGGGCAGCCTCGACAAGCGGATCATGGCCAAGTACGGCAAGGCGACGCCGGAGGCGCTCGTCGAGTCGGCCCTGTGGGAGTGCTCGCTGTTCGAGGAGCACGACTTCCGGGACATCAAGATCTCGGTCAAGCACAACGACCCGGTCGTGATGGTCGAGGCCTACCGCCTGCTGTCGGAGCGCTGCGACTACCCGCTCCACCTCGGCGTCACCGAGGCCGGCCCGGCGTTCCAGGGCACGATCAAGTCCGCGGTCGCGTTCGGCGCGCTGCTCTCCGAGGGCATCGGCGACACGATCCGGGTCTCGCTGTCCGCGCCGCCGGTCGAGGAGGTCAAGGTCGGTCTGGCGATCCTCGAGTCGCTCAACCTCCGCCAGCGCGGTCTGGAGATCGTTTCCTGCCCGTCCTGCGGCCGCGCCCAGGTCGACGTCTACACGCTCGCCGAGCAGGTGACCGCCGGCCTGGAGGGGCTGACCGTCCCCCTCCGCGTCGCGGTCATGGGCTGCGTCGTGAACGGGCCCGGCGAGGCGCGTGAAGCCGACCTCGGGGTGGCCTCCGGCAACGGCAAGGGACAGATCTTCGTCAAGGGCGAGGTGATCAAGACCGTCCCCGAATCGCAGATCGTCGAGACGCTCATCGAAGAGGCGATGCGCCTCGCCGAGGGGTACGCCGGGCCGTCGGGGTACCCGGCAGTCGCCGTCTCCTGACGTCGGGCCGTAGGCTCCGCCCGTGCTTCGGACGGCGGGCGTGCGCGTCCTGGACAGCCGTGACCTCGACGAGGTGCTCTGCCTGCTGTCCAGCGACCCCGTCAGTGACGTGTTCGTGGCCTCCCGGGTCGCGGTCGGTGGCCTGGACCCGTGGCGCCTGGGCGCCGAGGTGTGGGGCTTCGGGGATCGTGGCCGGATCGAGTCGCTCTGCTACGCGGGGGCCAACCTGGTCCCCGTGCAGGCCGGGCCCGAGGCGGTCCGCGCGTTCGCCGACCGGGCCCGCCGCCAGGGCCGGCGCTGCTCCTCCCTCGTCGGTCCGGCCGAGGCCGTCCTCGGCATGTGGCGGATTCTCGAACCGCACTGGGGCCGGGCCCGCGACATCCGCGCCAGCCAGCCGCTGCTCGCGATCGACGGGGCCCCTGCCGTCGCGCCGGACCAGGACGTGCGACAGGTCCGGCCGGACGAGCTGGAGGTCCTGCTGCCGGCCTGCATCGCGATGTTCACCGAGGAGGTCGGCGTCTCTCCGTTGCTCGGCGACGGCGGCGCCCTGTACCGCGCACGTGTCCAGGAGCTGATCGCGCAGGGTCGCGCGTACGCCCGGTTCCAGGACGGCGTGGTGCTGTTCAAGGCCGAGGTGGGCGCGGCCACCTCGGCGGTCTGCCAGGTGCAGGGAGTCTGGGTGCACCCGTCGCTGCGCGGCCAGGGCACCGGGACGGCCGGCACGGCCGCGGTGGTCGAGGCGGCCCGCCACTCGCTCGCCCCGGTCGTCAGCCTCTACGTGAACGACTACAACACCGCCGCGCGCCGCTCGTACGAGAAGGTCGGGTTCCGCCGGGTCGGGACCTTCGCCAGCGTCCTGTTCTGACGGCTGGTCAAAGCCTGGTCAGCCGAGGGCCGCCCGCTGCGCCTTCGTCAGACCGTTCACGACCAGCCGGTAGGACTCCTGCACCAGCTCGGTCAGCTCCGCGTCCGGCACCGTCCCGTCCAGCCGGATCCGTACCCAGAGCCGCTTGTTCAGGTACGGCGGCGTGTCGACCGCGTCCGGGTAGGTCGCCCGCAGCGCGTCGCCGGCCTCCGGCTGCACCTTGAGCGTCACCGCGTCCTCGCGAGGAAACACGAAGATCTTCGGCCCGGCCTTCACCACCAGGTCCTCCTCCCAGGGGCTGTCCTGCCATGCACCCGGCTGGCGCAGGCACACGGCCAGCAACTCCTCGTACGTCATGCCGGGAGCATGCCGGAGCAGCGTGACCACGGCCACAGAGTGACCCGATCGGGCCTGCCATGTGGTGCACTCGCATGACGATTGGCCCGCTACGGAGGTCCGCATGGCGCTGCAGCTCAAGCCCGGTACTGCCTGGTCCGACGTCTATGACCGCGCCCGCAGAGCGGCGCCGGAGGCGTTCGACGCCGACCGGATCCTCAACCTGGCGGGCGGCGAGTGGCGGCGCTCCGGTACGCCGGGGGAGCACGTCACCCCCGTCGACGGCTCGATCATCCAGGGCCCGCCGCGCATCGACCGCGAGGACGCCGTCAAGGCGGTGGCGCAGGCCGCGGTCGAGCACAAGGAGTGGGGCGAGGTCGACCTCGACGAGCGCAAGGCCCGCGTGATCGCCGCCGTCGAGGCCATGGAGGCCGAGCGGGAGACCCTCGCGCTGCTGTTGGTCTGGGAGATCGGCAAGCCCTGGCGGCTGGCCTGCGCGGACGTCGACCGGGCCCTCGACGGCGTGCGTTGGTACGTCGACGAGATCGAGCGGCAGCTCGACGGCCGCCGGCCGCTCCCCGGCCCGGTCAGCAACATCGCATCCTGGAACTACCCGATGTCGGTCCAGATCCATGCCGAGCTCGTGCAGGCGCTGGCCGGCAATGCCGTCGTCGCCAAGACCCCTTCGCAGGGCGGCTTCCACACGCTGACCCTCGCGCACGCCCTGATGCGGCGGGCCGGCCTGCCGGTGACGCTGCTGTCCGGCGTCGGCGCGCAGCTCGGCGACGCGCTCATCAGCACCCCGGAGATCGGGGCGCTCGCGTTCGTCGGCGGCCGCGCCAACGGCCGCAAGGCCGCCACCACGCTGGCCGACACCGGCAAGCGGCACTTCCTGGAGCAGGAGGGGCTCAACGCCTGGGGCATCTGGGACTTCTCGGAGTGGGACGCGCTCGCCGGCCACCTGAAGAAGGGCTTCGAGTACGCCAAGCAGCGGTGCACCGCCTACCCTCGCTACGTCGTGCAGCGCGAGCTCTTCCCCGAGTTCCTGGAGATGTACCTGCCCGTCGCGCAGAGCCTGCGCTTCGGCCACCCGCTGGCCGTCGAGACCAGCTTCGACCCGTTGCCGGAGCTCGACTTCGGGCCGGTCATCCACGCGACCAAGGCGGCGGAGCTGCGTGAGCGGTACGCCGAGGCCGTGACCGGCGGCGGCATCCCGCTCTACCGCGGGGACCTGAACGACGGCAGGTTCCTCGACGGGCAGGACACCTCGGCGTACGTCGCCCCGGCCTGTGTCCTCGGTCCGCCGTCGAACTGGTCCCTGCAGCACGCGGAGCCGTTCGGGCCGCTGGACTCGGTGGTCATCGTGGACACCGAGGCCGAGCTGCTCGCGGCGATGAACGCGTCGAACGGCTCGCTGGTCGCCTCGGTCGCCACCGACGACGCCGACTTCGGTGCCCGGGTGGCCGAGCAGCTGCAGGCCTTCAAGGTCGGCATCAACAAGCCGCGCAGCCGCGGGGACCGGGCCGAGGTGTTCGGCGGCAAGGGCGCGTCGTGGAAGGGCGCGTTCGTCGGCGGCGACCTGCTGGTGCAGGCCGTCACCGAGGGTCCCGAAGGCGAGCAGATCTTCGGCAACTTCCCGACGTACTCGCTGTACCCGCAGACCGTCTAGCCGGGCTGGTGCCTGGCCCGGGCCAGGCCGTGCAGCACCAGGTCCACCCGGCGGCCGTCGACCTCGACGAGGTCGGCGACCGTCTCGCCGGCCCGGGCGACGTCGGCGACGCTGCGGGCGCCGTGCACGCACAGCGCCCGGGCCAGCAGGCCCTTCGTGAACTTGTTGTCGTGGCTGACGACGCTGCGCTTGCCGGCCGTCTCGCGCAGCACCCGCACCTGGACCGCGCCGGGCACCCGGGCGAGCGCGGCGTACGCACCGGACCGCAGGTCCACCACCAGCCCGCCGGCTGACGCCAGTTCGGGTTCGAGCACCGGCCGCCACAACGGGGCCAGGCCGCCGAGGCCAGGGAGCCCACCGACACGGGGCAACACCGTGCCGCCGGAGAGCCGGTAGGCGGGGACCCGGTCGGTCGCCCGCACCAGCCCGAACAGCGCGCTCGCCACGACGAGCGACCTGTTGGCGCGCCGCTTCGCCGGCCCGTCGAGGGAGTCGTGGTCCAGCGCGTCGTACAACACGCCGGTGTAGCGGCGCAGCGCCGGCAGGGTGGGGGAACTGGTGAGCACGGTGTCCGCCGCCAGCTCGCCCGCCTGCCGGGCTGTCAGGCCGAGGGCGGTCTGCAGCCGGTCCGGCGCGCGCACCGCGAGCCGCTGCACCTCCTCGACGAGGGTGCGGCGTACGTCGGTCAGCGCGGGGAACGACAGGGCGCCCAGGTCGAGGGGCGGTCCGTCGCCCCCGGGGGCCTTCCCCTCGGAGGGCGGCAGCAGGACGATCACCGGCCGCAGGTTAGCCGGACCGTGGAAAGCCCGCCGTGTCCGGATCGTTGTGTACGGATCATCCGGTTGGTGGTGGAATCGGCCGGCGGGCATGACAAGGTGCCGGCAGCGCGCACCGGTCCTGTCGTACAACGAGGTGGATGTGGCGACGTTCCTGATCCGCAGGTTGGTGAACTACCTCATCCTCATCCTCGTCGCGACGACGGGCGCCTACTTCCTCGCTGCGACGAGCCTGCACCCGCGCGCGAACGTCGCCGGCCGTAACCCTCCGCCGCCGGTCGCGGTCGTGGACCGCCAGCTGACCGCGCTGAACATCAACGACAAGACGCCGGTGCTGGACCGGTACGCGATCTGGGTCAAGGGCGTCGCGCACGGCGACTTCGGCCGCACCTGGGACAACAACTCGGTGAACGCCGAGATGGGCCGCCGGATGGGCGTCTCGCTGCGGCTCCTCTTCGTCGGCACCGTCCTGGGTAGCGGGTTCGGTGTCCTCGTCGGCGCCTACTCCGCCATCAAGCAGTACAGACCCAGCGACCACGCCATCACGTTGGTGTCGTTCCTGGTCCTGTCGATGCCGGTGTTCGTGCTCGCCGTGATGCTGCAGATCGCGGCAGTCAAGATCAACAAGACGGTCGGTCATCAGGTCTTCCAGTACTCCGGGGAGACCTCCGCCGGTCTGACCGGCGGCTTCTGGACCCACCTCGGCGACCGCCTGCAGCACCTCGTCCTGCCGACCCTCACCATCGTGCTGGGCCAGATCGCGATCTTCAGCCGCTACCAGCGCAACAGCATGCTCGACGTGCTGGACAGCGACTTCGTCCGGACCGCGCTCGCGAAGGGCCTGCGGCGTCGCGCCGCGCTGCTCAAGCACGCGCTGCGCACCGCGCTCATCCCGGCGGCCACCTTCTTCGCCTACAGCTTCGGCCTGTTGCTGGTCGGGGCCACGTTCACCGAGAAGATCTTCGGCTGGCACGGCATGGGCGAATGGCTCATCGACTCGATCCTCACCAACGACATCAACGCGGTCGTCGCCATCAGTTGCTTCACCGCGGTGCTCGTGCTCATCGCCGGCCTGCTCTCCGACGTCGCGTACGCGGTCCTCGACCCACGCGTCCGGTCGACGTAGGGGGAGCGATGTCGGTACCGGGTGACGGGCTCGTCGAGATCGTCGGCACGGGCGGCGCCCTCCCAGGCGAACCGCCGCCGCCCGACGAGACCCGCGCCGTCTCGCACGGCCGGCTCGTGCTCGCCCGGTTCACCAGGCACCGGCTTGCCATGGTCGGGCTGGCCGTCCTGGTGCTGTTGTTCGTGGTCGCGTTCCTCGGGCCGTACGTCGCGCCGTGGAGCTACACCAAGAAGGACTTCACCGCGTTCCTGCAGCCCCCGTCGAGCCAGCACTGGTTCGGCACGACGCAGATCGGCGCGGACGTCTTCGCGCTGACCCTGCGCGGCATGCAGAAGTCGCTGATCATCGGGCTGCTCGTCGCCGTCATCTCGACCGGCCTGGCCGCGCTCGTCGGCACGTTCGCCGGCTACTACGGGGGCTGGCGGGACAAGGTCCTCATGTGGGGCGTCGACCTGCTGCTCGTGCTGCCGTCGTTCCTCATCATCGCCATCCTGTCGCCGGCGTTCCGGAGCGGCAGCTGGCTGATCTTCGTGTTCCTGCTGTCGGCGTTCCTGTGGATGGTCACCGGCCGGATCGTGCGCGGCATGACGTTGTCGCTGCGCGAGCGGGAGTACGTCCTGGCCGCCCGCTACATCGGCGTCCCGTCGCACCGGATCATCCTCCGGCACATCCTGCCGAACATCTCCTCGCTGCTGATCATCGACGCGACCATCAACGTCAGCGCGGCGATCATCAGCGAGACGAGCCTGTCGTTCTTCGGCTTCGGCATCCAGCCGCCGGACGTCTCGCTGGGCACCCTCATCGCCGATGGCACGAGCTCCGCCTTCACCTTCGCGTGGCTGTTCCTCTTCCCGGCCGGCGTACTCGTGCTCATCGTGCTCGCCGTCAACCTCGTGGGCGACGGCCTGCGGGACGCCCTCGACCCGAACTCGGTGCACAAGTGACGGACTCGGCGGTGCTGGGAAGCACCGGCCGGGTGCCCGCGGGCACTCCGGTGCTGGAGGTCTCCGACCTGCAGGTGACCTTCCCCGGCCGTGAGACGCCGGACGTCCGTGCCGTGCGCGGCCTGTCGTACACCCTGGCCGCGGGCGAGGTGCTCGGCATCGTCGGTGAGTCGGGGTCGGGCAAGTCGGTGTCGTCGCTGGCCGTCATGGGGCTGCTGCCCGGGACCGCCGTCACGACCGGCTCGGTCCGGCTCGGCGGGCAGGAGCTGCTCGGGCTCAAGGACCGCGAGCTGGCGCAGGTGCGCGGCAAGCGCATCTCGATGGTGTTCCAGGAGCCGCTGTCGGCCCTCACCCCGGTCTACACGGTCGGCGACCAGGTCGCCGAGGCCGTCCGGGTGCACAACCGGGTGACCCGGCAGGCGGCGTCGGCGCGCGCGGTCGAGCTGCTCGACCTGGTCGGCATTCCGTACGCCGCCACGCGTGCGAAGGCCTTCCCTCACGAGTTCTCCGGCGGGATGCGGCAGCGGGTGATGATCGCGATGGCGATCGCCAACGACCCCGACGTGATCATCTGCGACGAGCCCACGACGGCGCTCGACGTCACGATCCAGGCGCAGATCCTCGAGGTCCTCCAGGCCGCGCAGCGGGAGACCGGAGCCGGCATCCTGATGATCACGCACGACCTGGGTGTCGTGGCCGGACTCGCCGACCGCGTGCTGGTCATGTACGCCGGGCGGCCCGTCGAGGTCGGCAGTGTCGACGACGTGTACTACCGGCCGCGGATGCCCTACACGATGGGCCTGCTGGGCTCGATCCCGCGGGTCGACGAGCGCGGCCGCTCGGCGCTGGTCCCCATCGAGGGGACACCGCCGTCGCTGGCGGCGCTGCCGACGGGCTGCCCGTTCCACCCGCGCTGCCCGATGGCGATCGACCTCTGCTTCACGAGCGAACCGGCGCTGGAACGCGTCGGAGGCCCCTCCCACGCGGCGGCCTGCCATCTCAGCGGCGTCATCGACGATCAGGACCTCGGTCCGGTGGACGTCTACCCGGTCCCCGAGATCCCGGCCGCCGCCGCCCTGCGGCTGCCGCGCCCGGACCGCCCCCACGTGCTCGACGTACAGGGACTCGTCCGGCACTACCCGCTGCTGCACGGCGCGGTCATCAAGCGGCAGGTCGGCACCGTGCAGGCGGTGGACGGCGTCAGCTTCGACATCCGCGAGGGCGAGACGCTCGGGCTGGTGGGGGAGTCGGGCTGCGGCAAGACCACCACCCTGCTGGAGATCCTCGAGCTGAAGGCACCCCAACAGGGCCGGGTGGTCGTGCTCGGCCGGGACACGTCGGGGCTGACGGGTCAGCAGCGCACCGCGCTGCGCCGCGACGTGCAGGTGGTCTTCCAGGACCCGATGGCCTCGCTCGACCCGCGCCTGCCCGTCGGTGACATCCTCGCCGAGCCGCTCCGCACCCACGGCACCCCGAAGGACCAGGTCTGGCCCCGGGTCCATGAGCTGCTGCGCCTGGTCGGCCTGCAGCCCGAGCACGCGTCGCGTTACCCGCAGCACTTCTCCGGCGGCCAGCGGCAGCGCGTCGGCATCGCCCGGGCGCTCGCGCTCGAGCCCAGGCTCATCGTGCTGGACGAGCCGGTCTCGGCCCTCGACGTGTCGATCCGTGCGGGGGTCGTCAACCTGCTCGAGGAGCTCAAGACCCGGCTGTCGCTGTCCTACCTGTTCGTCGCGCACGACCTGTCCGTCGTACGCCACATCGCCGACCGGGTGGCGGTGATGTACCTCGGCCGGATCGTGGAGATCGGCGACGTCGACCAGGTCTACGGCGCGCCGGCGCACCCGTACACGCAGGCCCTCCTGTCCGCGGTGCCCGTCCCGGATCCGCGGAAGGAACGCGCCCGCCGCCGGATCCTGCTCCAGGGCGACCTGCCGAGCCCCGCGGACCCCCCGTCCGGCTGCCGGTTCCATACCAGGTGCCCCCGATTCGCTGCCCTCGACGAGAACGCGAGGCGTCCCTGCCTCGACCTGGACCCTGGCCTGGTCCCGATCGCCGAGGACCAGCAGGCGGCGTGCCACTACGCCGAACCGCTCCGGGTCGTCTGACCCGGGCACCAGCACGGCCCACTTCGAGGAGGTCCAGTGAGGTTGCAACACAGGAGCGTCGCCCTGTTGGCGTCTGTGGCAGGTGTCGCGCTGGTGGCGACCGCCTGCGGCGGCAGCTCAGGCAGCGGTGCGAAGGCCGGCGCCACCAAGGGCCCCGGCGACACCGGGGTGAAGGCCCTCGACATCAACGCCCAGCCCCGGGACAAGCTCGCCGACGGCGGCACGCTCCGGTGGCCCATCGACCAGATCTCGACGCAGTGGAACTACAACCAGCTCGACGGCCCGAACGTCGCCACCAGCGACGTCATGCTCTCGTTGATGCCGGCGCCGATGGTCTCCGACGAGAAGGCCGTGGTGACGCCCGACCCGAACTACGTCACGTCGGCGAAGGTGACCTCGACCTCGCCCCAGGTCATCACGTACGTGCTCAACCCCAAGGCGAAGTGGTCCGACGGCACGCCGATCACCGTGCAGGACTACGAGGCGCAGTGGAACGCCCTCAACGGCAAGAACCCCGCGTTCCTCGTGGCTTCCACGACCGGCTACGAGCTGGTGTCCAGCGTCAAGGCCGGCAGGGACGACCACGAGGTGGTCGTGACCTTCGCCGAGCCGTTCTCGGACTGGCAGTCGCTGTTCAGCCCGCTCTACCCGGCGTCGCAGCAGAGCACGCCGCAGGCCTTCAACACCGGCTTCCTCAACAAGATCCCGGTGACGGCCGGCCCGTTCAAGCTGTCGAAGATCGACCAGACCCAGAAGTCGGTCACCGTGGTGCGTGACCCGAACTGGTGGGGCGACAAGGCCAAGCTCGACACGATCGTCTTCCGGTCGATGGACCAGACAGCGTCGATCCAGGCCTTCGCCAACAACGAGCTCGACATCGTCAACATCGGTGCCAACGCGGAGGGCTTCAAGCAGGCGTCCGGCGTCACCGGCGGCGCGGTGCGCGAGGCGGCCGGCCCGGACTACCGCCACTTCACCTTCAACGCCACCAGCCCGATGCTCAGCGACCCGGCGGTCCGGCGGGCCATCGCGCAGGCGATCAACCGTTCGGCCATCGCCCAGTCGGACCTCAACGGCCTCAACTGGCCGGCCAAGACGATGGACAACCACTTCTTCGTCAACAGCCAGCAGGGCTACCAGGACAACTCCGGCGACGTCGGCAAATACGCGCCGGACAAGGCCAAGGCGGCGCTCGACGCCGCCGGCTGGAAGGTCAACGGGCAGTTCCGCCAGAAGGACGGCAAGACGCTGGACCTCAAGTTCGTCATCCCCAGCGGCGTGGCACGGGCCAAGTCCGAGGCCGAGCTGACGCAGGCCATGCTGTCGGACGTCGGCGTCAAGCTGACCATCCAGGCGGTGCCGAGCGACGCGTTCTTCGGCAAGTACGTCAATGTCGGCAACTTCGACATGACGCCGTTCTCGTGGATCGGGACGCCTTTCGCGATCTCGTCGGCCAAGTCGATCTACCAGAACCCGACGAAGGACGGCAAGGGTCAGCTGGCGATCCAGCAGAACTACGCCCGGGTCGGGTCGCCCGAGATCGACGCGCTGCTCCAGGCCGCGAGCAGCGAGCTCGACGTCGCGAAGGCCCGGGACCAGATCAACCAGGCGGACAAGCTCGTCTGGGACGAGGTCCACTCGCTGATCCTGTACCAGCGCCCCCAGATCTACGGCAGCCGCGCCAACCTCGCGAACGTCGGCGCGTTCGGCTTCAAGAGCCCGAAGTATGAGGACATCGGCTT
>JAOPWV010000213.1 GCA_025965475.1 Frankiales bacterium
AGCAGGCGCTCTCCGACACCGGCCTGATCATCCCCATGGTCACCACCAACCTCTTCAGCGCACCGGTCTTCAAAGACGGAGGCTTCACCTCCAACGATCGCGGTGTGCGACGCTTCGCCATGCGCAAGGCCATGCGACAGATCGAGCTCGGTGTCGAACTCGGCGCCAAGACCTTCGTCATGTGGGGCGGCCGCGAGGGTGCCGAGTACGACACGGCAAAGGACATCCGCGGCGCGCTCGAGCGCTACCGCGAGGCCGTCAACTTCTTCGCGCAGCACGTGGTTGACAGGGGGTACGACATCCGCTTCGCGATCGAGCCGAAGCCGAACGAGCCCCGCGGCGACATCCTGCTGCCGACGATCGGGCACGCGCTGGCCTTCATCTCCACACTGGAGCACGCGGACATGGTCGGCGTGAACCCGGAGGTCGGCCACGAGCAGATGGCCGGGCTCAACTTCGTGCACGGCATCAGCCAGGCCCTGTGGCAGGGCAAGTTGTTCCACATCGACCTCAACGGCCAGCACGGCCCGAAGTTCGACCAGGACCTGACGTTCGGCCACGGCGACCTGCTCAGCGCCTTCTTCCTCGTCGACCTGCTGGAGAACGGCGGACCCGGGGGCACCCGGGCGTACGACGGCCCGCGGCACTTCGACTACAAGCCGCTGCGCACCGAGGACATCACCGGCGTCTGGTCCTCCGCGGCCGACAACATGCGCACCTACCTGCTGCTCAAGGAGCGCGCGAAGGCCTTCCGGGCGGACCCCGAGGTCCAGGCCGCTCTCGAGGCGAGCAAGGTGCCCGAGCTCGCGGTGCCGACGCTCAATCCGGGCGAGTCCTACGCCGACCTGCTCGCCGACCGCTCCGCGTTCGAGGACTTCGACGCGGACGCCGTCGGGGCCCGCGGCTTCGGCTTCGGCCGGCTCGACCAGCTCGCGATCGAGCACGTCCTCGGCGCCCGCTGAGTCCTCGCCCGAGTCCCCCTTGCCGAACGTCCCCAGCATCCAGGTGCCGGGGACGTTCCGCGTTCAGCTTCTCGTCAGCAAGCCGGCCGTACGGTCGCCGCGAAGCGACTGGAGCGGGCACCTGTGCGTGTGTCTCCGGCGTTGACCCGTCGGACGCCTCCGCGACAAGGACCTCGGCATGCTTGCCCCGAACTCGATGGCGACCGTGGTCGTCCTGCTCGTCCTCGGGCTGGCCGGGCTCGTCACTGTCGCCCGGCTGGGCTGGCGGCCGCTCGCCCTGCCCCCGGCGCTCGCCGTCGTTGCATCCGCGGTCCTGGCGGGCGCGCTCTGGGTCAACGTGACGTACGACTACTACCAGTCCTGGTCCGACGCCTGGGCGGACATCTCCGGCGCTCCGCTGCCGACCGAGCCGCTCCCCCGCGCGCTCCCCTCCTCGGCTCCGCTCCCGGCGGCTCCGTCAGCTGATCCCTCATCCGCAACGCCGGCGGCGCCCCACGCTGTCCCGGGTCGTGGCCGCCTGGTCAGCATGACGCTCGCCGGGAACGCCAGCGGACTGTCCCGGCCGGCCGTCGTCTGGCTCCCGGCCGCCTATGACGACCCGGGCCAACGCGCCGCCCGCTTCCCCGTCCTGCTCCTGCTGCACGGCGACCCCGGTGAACCCCGCGGCTTCGTCTACGGCATGCATGTCGACCGGGTCGCCGGCTCCCTCGACCGGACCGGCACGCCGTACGTCATCGTCATGCCCACCGTGTGGCAGGGCTGGCACGGCCAGCAGTGCCTGGACGGCCGCCGCGGCCCACGCGACGAGACGTATCTGACGACGGACGTGCCCCAGTCCCTGCAGCGGCAGCTGCGCGTCACGCCGCCGGGACGCTCCTGGGCGCTGGCCGGACTGTCGGAGGGCGGTTACTGCGCCGTCGACCTGGCGCTGCGCCACCCGGACCTGTTCGCGGGGGCCGCCTCCCTCGACGGGTACTACGCGCCCATGACCCGGGGTGGGCTCGGGTGGCGGCTGTTCGGGGGCGATCGGCGTGCGCAGGCAGCGGCCACTCCCCTGCTCACCGTGCAGAGCTGGCCGACGCGATCGCGCGCGCCCGCCCTCTGGCTGATGGCCGGCGACGCGGACGCACGCGACCTCACGCAGGCACGGACCTTCGCCGGCGCGGCCGCGCGCGTCGCGCAGGTCCGCGTGGTCATCGTGCGCGGCGGCAACCACACCACCCCCGCCTGGCGTACGGCGCTGCCTGACCTGCTGACCTGGGCCCGCGCCCTCCTCGGCGGCCGGTCGCCACAGACGGGCCAGATCACGTTGCCCATCCAGGCCTGACGCGCGTGGGGTGTCAGGGGGTCCGGCGGCGGTACACCGTCCACAGCCCGACGCCGGCCGCGCTCAGGAGGACGGCGAGCGCTGCCCGGGGCACCGCAGGCACGCGTCTGCCGGCCAACGACACGGCGATCGTCAGCAGGACGAAGACCGCGAGGACGACGTACGTCGCGTACGCGACCCGCATCATCAAAGCCGGCCAGTCGCGCCGGCTACCGGACGGGCGCCGCGCGCCGGACAGGTCACCGGTCGAGTTCATCCACCTCACCGCCCTCCGGTCGGCCGCGGACGTCCCTGGGGAGAGCATCATGCCGCAGCATCCGACTCTGACGCATCGGATATGTGAAGAGCCTGAGCGGCCGGGCCGTCAGGTGAGGAAGGCCCGCAGCAGCGCTGCCGTGCCCGCGAGGTGCTCGTCCATCGCGGTCCGCGCCTCGGCAGGGCGCCCGGCGAGCACGGCGCGCACGATCCTCTCATGCTGCTCGTTGCTGTGCGCGATGTTGCGCTCGAGCAGCGGGATGGCGTCCAACAGGTTGTTCATCCTCATCCGCACGTCGGCAGCCGCCGCGGACAGGGACGGCGAGCCGGCCAGCTCCGTGATCGCCAGGTGCAGCCGGGAGTCGACGGCGCGGTACCGGTCCGCGCCGGCTGACTGGCACTCGGCCAGCAGGGACAGCAGGCGGTCGGCTGCGTCGGCCCGGACCGGCGCTGTCGCGGCGGCCTCCACGGCGCCGAGCTCGAGCACCCGGCGCAGGACGAGCGCGTCCTCCAGCTGGTCGGACGCGGCATCCGCGGCCCGGCGGAAGGACCGCCGCTCTGCCTCGGTCGTCGCCCGCTCGAGCACGAACGTCCCGCCGTGCCGCCCGCGCCGGACCTCCAGCCAACCGGCCTGCCCGAGCGAGTGCAGCGCGTCCCGCAGCGTCACCCGGCTCACGCCGAGCCGGCCGGCCAGCTCGCGCTCAGCCGGCAGCCGCTGGCCCGGCTGGACGAGGCCGAGTTTCATCGCCGACAGCAGCCGCTCGACGCACTCCTCGAAGGCGTTGCCGCTGCGGATCGGGCGGAACGCCACGTCCAGAGCGTCCACGGCCAGTGGCGGGCTGCCGGCCACGAGGACTCAGAGGGGCGTGACGTAGGCGCCGCTGATGCCGCCGTCGACCAGGAACTCCGCCGCCGTCATGAAGGACGAGTCGTCCGAGGCGAGGAAGGCGACGGCCGCCGCGATCTCGTCGGGCTCGGCGAACCGGCCCATCGGGATGTGGACGAGCCGGCGCGCCGCGCGCTCCGGGTCCTTGGCGAACAACTCCTGGAGCAGCGGGGTGTTGACCGGCCCGGGCGAGATCGCGTTGACCCGGATGTGCTCGCGCGCGAACTGCACGCCGAGTTCGCGCGACATCGCCAGCACGCCACCCTTGGAGGCGGTGTACGAGATCTGCGAGGTCGCCGCACCCATGCGGGCGACGAAGGACGCGGTGTTGACGATCGAGCCACGACCGCGGGCCTGCATGTGCGGGATGGCGTACTTGCAGCACAGGAAGACCGAGGTCAGGTTCACCTCCTGCACGCGCCGCCACGCGTCGAGCCCGGTGGTCAGGATCGAGTCGTCGTCGGGCGGGGAGATGCCCGCGTTGTTGAAGGCGATGTCCAGCCCGCCGTACGTCGCCACCGCGGTGTCGAACAGCGCCTTGACCTGCTCCTCGGAGGTCACGTCGACCTGCACGAAGGTGCCACCGACCGCGTCGGCAGCGGCCTTGCCGGAGGCGGGGTCGACGTCCCCGATGACGACCTTCGCCCCCTCGGCGGCGAGCCGGTGCGCGGTGGCGAGGCCGATGCCGCTGGCACCGCCGGTCACGACGGCGACCCGGTCGATCAAGCGGCGTACGACGGGGGCGGGGTCTGGTGCGGTCACGTGCTGGTCACCCTTCCGTGGCGATGTAGACGTTCTTGACCTCGCTGAACGCGTCGAGCGCGTCGGGGCCGAGTTCCCGGCCGAGGCCGGACTGCTTGAACCCGCCGAAGGGCGTGGAGTAGCGGACCGACGAGTGGCTGTTGACCGACAGGTTCCCGGTCTCGATCCCGCGCGAGACGCGCAGCGCCCGGCCGAGGTCGTTGGTCCAGATCGAGCCGGACAGCCCGTACTGGCCCTCGTTGGCCATCCGGACCGCGTCGGCCTCGTCGTCGAAGGGCACGACGACCACGACCGGACCGAAGATCTCCTCGGTGACCGCGCGGTCCGCCGGGTCCTCCGGGGTCAGCACCGTGGGCGGGAACCAGAATCCGGGACCCTGTGGCGCGCTCCCCCGGAACGCGACCGGCGCGTCGTCCGGCACGAACGAGGCGACGGTCTCCCACTGCGCCCGGGAGATCAGCGGACCCATCTCCGCCGTGTCCAGGCTCGGGTCCTCGACCCGAACGCCCTTCACCGCCGGCTCGAGCAGGCCCATGAACCGGTCGTACGCCTCCCGCTGCACGAGGATCCGCGAGCGCGCGCAGCAGTCCTGACCGGCGTTGTCGAACACGGCGTACGGCGCGGTCGCCGCGGCCTTCTCCAGGTCGGCGTCGGCGAAAACGACGTTCGCGCTCTTGCCCCCCAGCTCCAGGGTCACCCGCTTCACCTGCTGGGCGCAGCCGGCCATGATCGCCTTGCCCACCTCGGTGGAACCGGTGAAGACGATCTTGCGCACGTCCGGGTGCTCGACGAAACGCTGCCCCACGATCGAACCCCTGCCCGGCAGCACCGTGAAGACGCCCTCGGGGATCCCGGCCTCGAGCGCCAGCTCGCCCAGACGGATCGCGGTCAGAGGGGTGAGCTCGGCCGGCTTGAGCACCACCGTGTTGCCCGCGGCCAGCGCCGGCGCGAAGCCCCATCCGGCGATGGGCATCGGGAAGTTCCACGGAACGATGACCCCGATGACGCCGAGCGGCTCCTTGAACGTGACGTCGATGCCGCCGGCCACCGGGATCTGCCGCCCGAACAGCCGCTCAGGGGCCGCGCTGTAGTACGTGAGCACGTCGCGGACGTTGCCCGCCTCCCAGCGGGCGTTGCCGATCGTGTGCCCGGCATTCGCGACCTCGAGCCGGGCCAGTTCCTCGACGTGGGCGTCGACCTGCTCGGCGAACCGGCGGAGCAGCCGGGCCCGGTCGGCAGGCGCCACCTGCCGCCACGTGTCGAAGGCGCGGCGGGCCCGAGCGACCACTTCGTCGGTCTGGCCGACGTCGGCCATGGCCACCGTGGTCACGATCTGCTCGGTCGCCGGATTGCGTACGTCGTACGACGCCGGTGCTGTCACAGCCGTTCGAACCCCCGGTAGCGCTCCCAGTCGGTCACCGACCGGGCGTACGCGGCCAGCTCGACCTTCGCCATGTTGGCGTAGTGGTCGACCACATCATCTCCGAACGTCTTGCGGGCGAACGCGCTGCCCTCCCACAGGGCCAGGGCCTCGGCGAGACTCGTCGGTACCCGGTCCGCGTCGGACTCGTAGGCGTTGCCTGTGAAGGCCGGTTCCAGCTCGAGCCGCGCCTCGATGCCGGCCAGGCCGGCGGCCGCGATGGCTGCCGTGGCCAGATACGGGTTGACGTCGCCGCCGGGGACACGGTTCTCCAGGCGCAGTGATGCGCCGTGCCCGACCAGCCGGAACGCGCAGGTGCGGTTGTCCCGACCCCACTTGAGCGCCGTCGGCGCGAACGAACCCTCCACGTAACGCTTGTAGGAGTTGATGTTCGGTGCCAGCAGCAGGGTCAGGTCACGCAGGTAGGCGAGCTGACCGGCGATGAACGAGCGCCCGAGCGCGGACAACCCATGCTCGTCGGCGTGGGTCTCGTCCGCCATCACCAGGGCGCCGTCCGTGCCACGGAAGCTGCAGTGGATGTGGCACGAGTTGCCTTCGCGCTCGTCGTACTTGGCCATGAATGTGAGGGCGTAGCCCTCCTGCGCCGCGATCTCCTTGGCGCCGTTCTTGTAGACCACGTGGTGGTCACAGGCGACGAGCGCCTCGTCGTAGCGGAAGACGATCTCCTGCTGGCCGAGGTTGCACTCCCCCTTGGCCGACTCGACGGTCATCCCGGCGCCGGCCATCGAGTTCCTGATCCGGCGCAGCAACGGCTCCACCCGGGCGGTGCCGAGCATGGAGTAGTCGACGTTGTAGAGGTTCGCCGGAGTGAGGTTCCGGTAGCCGCTGTTCCACGCCTGCTCGTACGTGTCCCGGAACAGGATGAACTCCAGCTCCGTGCCGACGAAGGCGCTCATGCCGGCCTCCGCGAGCCGCGCGGTCTGCCGGGCGAGGACCTGGCGCGGGGACGCCGTCACGTCCGTCCCGTCCTCCCAGCGCAGGTCGGCGAGCACCATGACGGTGCCGTCCTGCCACGGGACGTGGCGAAGGGTGGCCAGGTCCGGCTGCATGACGAAGTCGCCGTATCCGCTGGCCCACGAGGACATCGCGTAGCCGTCGACGGTGTTCATGTCGACGTCCACGGCCAGCAGGTAGTTGCAGCCCTCCGTTGCGTGCTCGATCACGACGTCCAGGAAGTACCGGGCGTGCAGGCGCTTGCCCTGCAGCCGGCCCTGCATGTCGGTGATGGCGACGAGCACGGTGTCGACGGTGCCGGCCTCGACCTCGAGCGTCAGCTGCTCGAGGGTCAACATCGACGGAACGGTCTCAGGCAAGGGTCTCCAGCTCTCGTTCCATGGCGGCCAGTTCCTCGGGCGAACCCTGGACCTTGGGCCCGGTGAACCACTTGCGTGCGGAGACGAGCCACCAGATCCCGGCGAACCCGAGGACAGCGAGCACCGCGATCGGCGTGTAGTTGAACGTCTTCGCGGTCACCGGGCTGACCGTCGGCAGCATGAACAGCACGGTGATGAAGACGACCCACAGCACGGCCACCGTCCCGATGAGCCGGCTCCAGCGGCCCAGGTGCCACGGGCCACGCTGGAACGCGTCACCCTGCCGCAACCGCAGGAACGTCGGCAGGACGTACGCGATGTACAGCCCGATCACGGCGATGGAGGTGACGGCGGCGTACGCGGTGCTGTTCCACAGGTACGGAAGACCGAGCACGAAGGCGCCACCCGCCGCCAGCCAGATCGCGTTCGTCGGCGTCCGGGTCCGCGGGTTGATCCGGTGCCAGAACGCCGAGCCCGGCAGGGCACCGTCGCGGGAGAAGGCGTAGATCATGCGGGAGTTGGCCGTCACGGAGGCCATGCCGCAGAAAAGCTGCGCGCCGATCGCGATGAGCAGCAGCAGCTTGCCACCGGTCACGCCGACCGCGTCGATGAAGATCTGCGCGGGCGGCACGCCCGTGGCGCTGCCGACGGCCCCGTCGTAGCTCTGGATGGCGAAGGTGACGCCGATGAGCAGCACCCAGCCGGCCACCAGTGAGACGACGATCGACATGACGATGCCGCGCGGGCCGGCTACTGCCGCGTCCCGCGTCTCCTCGGTCATGTGGGCCGAGGCGTCGAAGCCGGTGAACGTGTACTGCGCGAGCAGCAGGCCGAGCATCGCGACGTAGAACGTCGAGTGCCAGCCCGTGTTGTTGACGAACTTGGTGAAGACGAAGTTCGCGGACTGGTGGTGGTCCGGGACGACGACCAGCACCAGCACGATGACCGCCACGCCGACGATGTGCCACCAGACGCTGATGTTGTTGAAGAGCGCGACGATCTTGACGCCGAACTGGTTCAGGGCGCCGTGGAGCACGAGGATCAGCCCGAACAGCAGGATCGTGTGCCACGGGCGCGCGTCGAATCCGAACTGCAGGTCCAGGAACGCGTTGAGGAAGAACGCGGCGCCGAAGTCGATACCCGCGGTCACCGCGACCTGCCCGAGGAAGTTGAACCAGCCGGTGAACCAGGACCAGGCGGCCGAGTTGGACGGCGCGAGTTTCGCCGACCAGTAGTAGAGGCCGCCCGCGGTCGGGAAGCTCGAGCACACCTCCGCCATGGCCAGCCCGACCAGCAGCGTCATGAGGCCGACGAACGGCCAGCCCCAGACGATCAGGGCGGGACCGCCGGTGTTGAGGCCGAATCCGTAGAGCGTCAGGCAGCCCGACAGGATCGAGATGATGGTGAAGGAGACAGCGAAGTTGGAGAAGCCGGACATGTGCCGGGCGAGCTCCTGGGCGTAACCCATCTGGTGCAGCCGCTGCGTGTCGGCGTCGTGCGGGCTCGTCACGTCCGCGGAACTACGCGCGGTGGGGACAACGGGCTCAGAGGTGCTGCTCATGCAGGTCCTGCCTTCGAAAGGCTCGCCGGATCACAACCCAATGGACTAGAGCCGGACCATAGGGGTGTGGGCGTCATCACACAAGCCTGCGGGGCTGCCGCGTGTCTCAGACCGGCTCAGAGGATGGTCAGACCGGCGTGGTGGCCCGGGCGGCAACGACCAGAGCCGCGAACAGCGCCCGCTCCTCCCCTGCCTCCGGATGCCACTGCACGCCGAGGCAGAACCCGCGACCCGCGTGCTCGACCGCTTCGATCGTGCCGTCCTCCGCCCAAGCCGTCGCCGTGAGGCCGGTGGCCAGCCGGCGCACGGCCTGGTGGTGGTGGCAGTGCGCCTCGGTCGTCGCCCCGAGCAGCGCGGCGGTCGTCGTGCCCGCCAGCGTCCGCACCGTGTGCTGGGCGAACAGGCCGGGGCCCGGATCGTGGACCGCTGTCCCAGGCTCGTCGGGCAGGTGCTGCACGAGGTCCCCGCCGAGGACCACGTTGAGCAGCTGCAGACCGCGGCAGATCGCCAGCACGGGCAGCGCCCGGTCGAGCGCCGCGCCGAGCAGCTCCACCTCGGTGCCGTCGCGGTCCGGGCGCAGAACGGTCGTGTGCCGCCCGGACTCCTCGCCGTACCGGGCCGGGTCGACGTCGGCGCCGCCGGCGAGTACCAGCCCGTCCAGCCGCTCCACCACCGCGGCGCTGCCGACCCCGGTCGGTAGCAGCACCGGCTGGCCACCGGCGGCCTCGATGGCGTCGACGTAGTTGGCCGGCAGCACGATGGCCGGAATGTCCCAGCTGCCCCAGCGCGCCTGCTCGCGGTACGTCGAGATGCCGATCAGCGGTCGCACGGGGCTTCCCCTCCGGTCAGGACTGGCTCAGGGTCGGGAGGTCACGCCGGCGAGGCAGCCGGCCCGGTCGTGCGCGCCCCAGGGGTAGCCCCGGGTGCGCTCGTCGAGCCCGAGGTTGCGGCACACCTGCTCCCGCTCGGCCGCGGGAACCGGAGCGATCCCGGCGCGCCGGAGGCCGGCGTCGTACCCGTGCCGGAAATGCGGGTCCTGCAGGGACGCGGCGAGCGCAGCACTCGGCTGGCTCGGCGCGGCGGTCCGCTGGCTCGGCGCCGCGCTGGGCGAGGGAACTACCGCGACGGACGGAGCGCGCGCACCGTCCAGGACCTGGGTCGTGACGAGGTAGCCGGCGAGCAGGAGCACGGCCACTGCCACGAGGACGAGCAGCCGGCCACTGCCTCGACGGCCCCGCCGGTCGCCCCGGGTCCGCCGCGCGTCCTCGGACCCGGCACAGGCCGCCTCCGCGGCGGGGGCCGCTGCCGGGGCCGCCTCCACGACGGGTGGCGGCAGGTCCGTCAGCTCGGGGCCG
>JAOPWV010000002.1 GCA_025965475.1 Frankiales bacterium
CGCCACCGGCGTACGACGGGTTCGCGCCCGGCGACGAGGCGGCTCCCGAGGATCCGGACGCGCCGCAGTCGGACCGCGTGCTGCACGGCGAGGACGCCGCCCTGCGCCTCGTCGAGCAGGAGCTCGGCGGCAAGGTCGTGGGGACCCTCGGCGACTGACCGGCCTCAGCCGCGGTTGCCGATGTCCCACACCGTGGTCCGCACGTCGACGACACCGGGTGCGAGGAACGTGCTCGCGCTCTCCCGCCAGGCCTGCAGCGACGGGTCCGGATCGTCGTCCACGGCCCGTGCGGCCGGCAGGTAGGTCAGCTGCAGGTCGTGGTTGGCGATGACGTCCCGGTGCTGCGCATCGAAGATCACGCTCACCCGGTTGGTCTCGTCGGGCGACGCGGCACCGTCCAGTCGCGGGACCAGGTCGTAGCGGTTCTCCAGGGCCAGCAGCTGGACCGACGCGGGCACCGGCACCCGCGAGACCGGTGCCCCCGCAGTCACCACGTGTGTCACATGGAACCGGCCGTCGCGGGCGTACTGCTCCGCGGCCCGCAGGGCGACCAGCCCGCCCTGGCTGTGCCCGACCAGCATCACCGGCTCGCCCGGGCGCACACCGGCGTGCTGCAGCGCCTGGGTCACACCCTCGACCCGAGCGCTCGGGTCGCCGGCCAGCGTGGTGAGGCTGGTGCCGACGTCGTTGAGGTAGCGCCGACGTCCGCGGTCGGCCTGCCAGTCCTTCGTGCCGGGCAGGTCGACGACCCATGAGGTCGCCGGCCGGCCGTCGGCTCCGGCGCGGCTCAGCCGGCGGACGTCGATCTCGCCCTG
Organism: Frankiales bacterium; assembly: GCA_025965475.1. GTDB lineage: Bacteria > Actinomycetota > Actinomycetes > Mycobacteriales > SCTD01 > RYN-124. Next base: position 816 of record JAOPWV010000002.1, read on the forward strand.
GGCGCGGCCGACGGCGAGCTGGTCGCGGTGGGCGAGCGCCGCCAGGAGGTCCCCGACGGCCAGCGGCGCGCGAGCGGCGACGGGGCTGGTGTCGGTGCCACGGCCGGCGACGACGGGGCTGCCCGGCGGGTAGAGCAGTCCGAGCAGCCCGGCCAGGTCCTCCAGCGTCTCCGGCAGCAGAGGATGGCCGGTCTGAGCGCGGAACAGCCCGTCCGCCGGTCCGGCCATCGGGCCCAGGGTCGCTGCGGCCATCGAGGACAGGAACGGCGGCGTGCTCGCCACGACGTCGTCGACGACTCCGGGGTGTTCGCAGAGCAGGCTGCCGAGGTCCCGGGCGTCGTGACCGGTCGCCAACCAGACTCCGGCGGCACCCGCGCCCAGCAGCGGCAGTCCCGCCGCGGCCTCGAGCCAGGTGCGCAGCCCGCTCCAGCCGGCACCGAGCCGGTCCGCCGCGGCGTAGCGGACGACCGCGGCCGACACCCCGAGCCCGTACGCCGACAGGCGGCCGGCGGCGAGCAGAAGTCCGTGCGGCCCGGCGACCGCGGCCAGCACCGCGGCCTCCGTCCTCGCGAACCCGGACGGGTCGAGCACCGCGGTGGTCAGCACCGCGGGGTCGGTCAGCACGCCGCCGGCCGCCTCGGCGGTCCCGATCAGATCAGCGGCCACGGTCCGCAGCAGCGCGGCGGTGGCCGCCAGCTCGTCGTACTCGGCGGCGAGCCCGGCGGCCCCACCCGCGATCTCCAGGTCGGCCGCACCGCTCATGCCAGTGCTCTGGCGACGAGCACCGCCACCGACGAGGCGAGGTGGTGGGGGCCGACCGGACGGGCCGTCGCCCAGCGCACCCCGTCGCGCACCTCGCCCGGTTCGAGCGCCACCCAGCCCGCCGCGGTGCCGAGCCACAGCACCTGCCCGATCACCGACCTGCCCTTGACGACCGTGGCCCGCAGCGACCCCGTGACCGTGGCCCGCAGCGCCTCCACCTCCGGGTCGGCCGAACGGCTGCTGAGCAGGTCCAGTGGCACCTTCAGGGCGGCCATGGCCGGAACGGGTGCGGCCGGCACCACCCGGGTCAGCTCGTCGGGCAGGGACAGGGTCGGCCAACCGGACAGCTCCACCTCCGCGCGGCTGGTGCGGACCAACGCGCCGCCCTGACCGTCACAGAGCCCGAGCCCGGCGGTGACCTCGGCCGCGGCGAGCCGCCCGGCCACGTGCACGCCCACCTGTGGTGAGCACGCGGCGACCAGCGCGGCCGCCACCTCGGGGACCACGTCGTCGCCCGCGAGCACCCCCAGGCCGGCGAGCCGGTGCCGGTCCTCGACGGGCCCGGTCACCTCGAAGCCAGGTGGCAACGGCAGGCCCAGCCGGCCGCGGAGCAGGTCCAGCTCGCCGGGGGTGAGGAGCAGGCGGACGGTCACGCGGCCACCACGTCCTGCACCATGTCGGCGAGCATGCGCAACGCGTGGGCGTTCGCGGGCCGGGCCAGGGCGTCGCGCACCGCCTCGGCGTGCGCGCGCAGCGCCGCCGCTGCGTCGTCGAGCTGGTGCGCGGCCCGCTCCAAGGACCCGCACTCGCGCAGGACCGCCGCATGGAAGGCGTCGGCCGCCGAACCGCGCCAGCGCGCCGCAGCCTGAAAGGACCGGATCACGCCGATCCGGGACCGCACCTGCGCGGCCTCTACGGACAGGCCTCGGGCAAGGCGGTCGAGCTCCTCTGGGTCGCCGTTCCAGGACACCGGCCCCTCCTCGTCTCGTCGTGACCCGGCTGGGTACGAGGGTGGCGGCGGTCCGCCCCTGTTGGGGTGGCGCCGGTCACGGTTGTGGACAAGCACTGGCTCTAGGCTCGGCAGCCGGACGACGAGGGAGAACGGCGATGCGACCAGGTGGCGGCCAGCCCAATATGCAGCAGCTCATGAAGCAGGCCCAGAAGATGCAGCAGCAGATGATGGCCGCGCAACAGGAGCTCGCCCAGGCCGAGGTCACCGGTACGGCGGGCGGGGGCCTGGTGACGGCCACCGTGACCGGTTCCGGCGAGGTGGTCAGCGTCAAGATCGACCCCGAGGCCGTGGACCCGGACGACGTGGAGAGCCTCGAGGACCTCGTGGTCGCCGCCATCCGCGATGCCGCCCGGGCCGCCACCGAGCTGGCCGAGCAGAAGATGGGTCCGCTGTCCCAGGGAATGGGCGGCCTCGGGCTGCCCGGGATGTAGCGGATGTACGAGGGCGCGGTCCAGGACCTGATCGACGAGCTCGGGATGCTGCCGGGCGTCGGGCCGAAGAGCGCGCAGCGGATCGCCTTCCACCTGCTGGCGGCCGACCCGGCCGACGTACGCCGCCTGGTCCACGCGCTGACCGAGGTGAAGGACAAGGTCAAGTTCTGCCGCATCTGCGGGAACGTCAGCGAGCAGGAGGAGTGCCGGGTCTGCCGGGACCCGCGCCGCGACCTGACGGTGATCTGCGTGGTCGAGGAGCCCAAGGACGTCGTCGCGATCGAGAAGACGCGCGAGTTCCGGGGCCGTTACCACGTCCTGGGCGGCGCGATCTCACCCATCGAGGGGGTGGGACCGGACGACCTGCGGGTACGCGAGCTCATGATCCGGTTGCAGGACGGGAACGTGACCGAGCTGATCCTAGCCACCGACCCCAACCTCGAGGGTGAGGCCACGGCGACGTACCTCGCGCGGCTCGTCAAGCCGATGGGGCTGCGCGTGACACGACTGGCAAGCGGTCTGCCCGTGGGGGGCGACTTGGAGTACGCCGACGAGGTCACTCTCGGACGGGCGTTCGAAGGCAGGAGGCAGGTCGATGTCTGACACCCAGTTGGCACAGGACGTGGCGCTGGACGTGCGCTCGTACCTCGAGACCCTGGAGACGGTGGCCGCCGGCGACGCCGGCTCGCAGGCGGTGGCGCTGTTGCTGCTGGACGTCGCCCGCATCTGCGTGGCGGGCGCCCAGCTCGGCGCGCTGACCGACATCATCCTGGAGTCCAACGTGGAGCCGGTCGTGCCGGCGCTGCCGGACACCGACGACCTGCGGGTTCGGCTGGCCGAGGAGCTCGGCCCGGTCGACGAGTACGCCGAGGTCTTCGACCCGTACGGCGAGGAGGAACTGGTCGCGTACTCGCTGTCCGACGACCTCACCGAGATCGCCGGCGACCTGGTGCACGGGCTGCGGCACTTCGACGCGGGCCGGTCGGCGGAGTCCCTGTGGTGGTGGCAGTTCACCTACCTCAACCATTGGGGCGGCCACGCCGGGGCTGCCCTGCGCGCGCTGCAGTCCGTCGTCGCGCACGCCCGGCTCGACGCGGTGCCCGAGCCGATCCTCGACGTGTGACGCAGGTCCGGCCGTTCGGGCCGGACGATGTCGCGGCGGTGGACGCCGTGGCCTGGGCCCGCGGCTCGCGCGCACCGTCGGGGCGGCCCCGGCCGCGCCGGTAGGCTGGCGCCCAGCCGCACCCGAGGAAGGTCAGCCGTGGGACTCGTCGTCCAGAAGTACGGTGGCTCCTCCGTCTCGGACGCCGAGCGCATCAAGCGCGTCGCCGAACGGATCGTCGCCACCAAGAAGGCCGGGCACGACGTGTGTGTCGTCGTGTCCGCAATGGGTGACACCACCGACGAGCTGCTCGACCTGGCTCAGCAGGTCTCGCCGCTGCCGCCCGGCCGGGAGCTCGACATGCTGCTGACCGCGGGTGAGCGGATCTCGATGGCGCTGCTCGCGATGGCCATCCAGTCACTCGGCATGTCGGCCCGCTCGTTCACCGGCAGCCAGGCCGGCGTGATCACCGACTCGGTGCACGGCAAGGCGCGGATCATCGACGTCACGCCCAGCCGCATCACCGAGGCCATCGGCAAGGGCCACATCGCGATCGTCGCCGGCTTCCAGGGCGTCAGCCAGGACACGAAGGACATCACCACGCTCGGCCGCGGCGGGTCGGACACCACCGCCGTCGCGCTCGCGGCGGCGCTGGACGCCGAGGTCTGCGAGATCTACAGCGACGTCGACGGGGTCTACACCGCCGACCCCCGCATCGTCCCCGACGCCCGGCAGCAGAAGACCGTGTCGTACGAGGAGATGCTCGAGCTCGCCGCCTCGGGCGCCAAGATCCTGCACCTCCGGTGCGTGGAGTACGCCCGGCGCTACAACGTGCCGCTCGTCGTGCGGTCCTCGTTCTCGAACAACCCCGGCACCCTCATCACGGGAGCCGTCGCCCAGGAGGCAGACACCGTGGAACAGGCCATCATCAGCGGGGTCGCCCACGACCTCTCCGAGGCGCGGGTCACCGTCGTCGGGGTGCCCGACAAGCCCGGCGAGGCCGCCATGATCTTCCGTGCCGTCTCCGACGCCGAGATCAACATCGACATGATCGTGCAGAACGTGTCCGGCGCGACCGACCGCACCGACATCTCCTTCACGCTGCCCAAGAGCGACCTCGCCTCCGCGATGACGGCGCTGTCCAAGGTGCAGCCGCAGGTCGGCTTCGAGCAGCTGCTCTCGGACGAGCACATCGGCAAGGTCTCCCTCGTGGGTGCCGGCATGAAGTCGCACCCGGGCGTGACTGCGACGTTCTTCGAGGCGCTCGCCAAGGGCGCGATCAACGCCGAGGCGATCAGCACCTCCGAGATCCGCATCTCGGTCGTCTGCCGCGACACCGACGTGCCGCAGGCCGTCCGCGCGATCCACGAGGCCTTCGAGCTCGGTGGCGACGCCCCGGCCCAGGTGTACGCCGGGACCGGCCGATGAGCCGCGCGCTGCGGGTCGGCGTCGTCGGGGCCACCGGCCAGGTCGGCGCCGTCATGCGCCGGCTGCTCGCCGAGCGGAACTTCCCGGTCGAGCAGATCCGCTTCTTCGCTTCCGCCCGGTCGGCCGGCGGCACCCTCCCGTGGGACGGCGGCGACATCGTCATCGAGGACGCCGCGACGGCCGACCCCTCGGGGCTGGACATCGCCCTGTTCTCGGCCGGCGGGGGCACCTCCCGCCAGCTGGCCCCGGTGTTCGCCGCGGCGGGTGTCACGGTCATCGACAACTCGTCCGCCTGGCGGATGGACCCCGACGTCCCGCTCGTCGTGAGCGAGGTCAACCCCGGGGCGATCGACGAGGCCCGCAAGGGGATCATCGCGAACCCCAACTGCACGACGATGGCCGCCATGCCGGTGCTCAAGCCGCTGCACGACGAGGCGGGCCTGGTCCGGCTCATCGCGGCGACGTTCCAGGCGGTCAGCGGCAGCGGTCTCGCCGGTGTCGAGGAGCTCGACTCCCAGGTCCGCGCCGTCGTGGACAAGGCCACCGAGCTGGTGCACGACGGGTCCTCCCTGGCGTTCCCGGAGCCGCAGAAGTACGTCCGGCCCATCGCGTTCAACGTGCTGCCGATGGCCGGGTCGATCGTCGACGACGGCTCGTTCGAGACCGACGAGGAGCAGAAGCTCCGCAACGAGAGCCGCAAGATCCTGAGCATCCCGGAGCTGCGGGTGTCCGGCACCTGCGTCCGCGTGCCGGTCTTCAGCGGGCACTCGCTGTCGCTCAACGTCGAGTTCGCCAACCCGCTGAGCGTGGCGCGGGCCCTCGAGCTGCTGGGCTCCGCGCCCGGGGTCGAGGTGACCGACGTACCGACCCCGCTCCAGGCCGCGGGACGCGACCCGAGCTTCGTCGGCCGGGTCCGCCAGGACGGCCCCAACGGCCTCGCGCTGTTCGTCAGCAACGACAACCTGCGCAAGGGTGCGGCGCTCAACGCGGTGCAGATCGCCGAAGTGCTCGCCACCCGCGCGTGACCGACGAGCCGACCGCGGCGATGCCCTCCGGGTCACCGGAAGGGCATGTCGGCGGTCGCTACCGGCTCGAGGGGCTGCTCGGCCGGGGCGGCACCGCGGAGGTCTGGCGGGCGACCGACGAGGCGCTCCAGCGGCAGGTCGCCGTCAAGCTGGTGACCATCTCCGGCGGTGAGGACGCCCACCGCGTCGGGGACGAGGCCCGGCTGCTCGCCCGGCTGTCCCACCAGGGGCTGGTGCCGGTCTACGACGCCGGCACCGACGACGCCGGGCGGCCCTGGGTCGTCATGGAGCTCGTCGAGGGCGAGACCCTCGCGGACGCCGTACGCCGGGGTCCGCTGCCGTCCGAGCGGGTCGCCGACATCGGAGCCCGGCTCGCCGAGGCGCTGGAGTACGTCCACGGTCAGGGGCTGATCCACCGTGACGTGAAGCCCGCCAACGTGCTCATCGGGCGCGAGGGCCGGGTGCGCCTCACCGACTTCGGGATCGCCCGGCTGGTCGACGCGGCGAAGGTCACCGCCACCGGCCTGACGGTCGGCACCGCGGCGTACCTCTCGCCCGAGCAGGTGCTGGGCGAGCCCGTCGGGGGCGCAACCGACGTCTATGCGCTGGGCCTGGTGCTCCTGGAGTGCCTGACCGGGGCGCGCGAGTACCCCGGCGGGACCATCGAGGTCGCGCTGGCCCGGCTCTCCCGGCCACCGGCTGTCCCGCCCACGCTCCCCGCCGGGTGGGCCGGCCTGCTCACCGCGATGACCGACCGCGACCCGGCCCGCCGGCCGGACACCGCGCAGGTCGCCCGTGAGCTGCACACCATCGCTGCCGGGGGTGCGGCCACCACGGTGCTCGCCGCTCCCCGGCAGGACGACCGCACCCAGGTGTTCGACCGGACCTCCCTGATGCGCGAGGCCGGCCCGGCGCCGCAGCCCGTGGCCGCAGAGCCCCGCCGTCGCCCCTGGGGTCTCGCGGCCGCGGTCCTGGTCCTGCTGGCGGTGGTCGCCGGCGTCGGGTTCTACCTGGCCCAGCGCAACAGCTCACCGGCCGCCGTGCCCGCGGCCGTGCCGGTCAACCAGGACCTGCCGCCCAAGCTCCGCGACGACCTGCAGAGCCTGCAGGCCGAGGTGACCAGGGTGGTCGGCCGATGAGGCGGATCGCGGCTGCGGTCGCTGCGTCCATGGCGCTGTGTCTGGCGCTCGCCGGCTGCTCGGCCTCCTCCCCGAAGGCCGACCTGCAGACGCGGATGAACGCCATCGTCACCGCAGCCGACGCGCTGGACGCGACCAGCCTGCGCACCAACGTGGGCCTGTTCCTGCAGGAGGTCGACAAGCAGAGCGCGAGCGGCGCCCTCACGTCGACGGAGGCCCAGCGGCTCAAGGGCCTCGCCGACCAGGTGGCCGTGGACGCGGACCTGATCGACCAGAACAAGCAGAGCCCGTCGCCGAGCCCCTCGCCGTCGTCGCCGAGCCCGTCGCCCTCGCCGAGCCCGTCGCCGTCGTCCGCGTCACCGTCGCCCTCGCCGAGCCCGACGCAGTCCAGCCCGGTGCCCTCCAGCCCCGAGGTGCTGCCGAGCGTGTTCGTCAGCAGTTCGCCGGCGCCGGGGGCCTAGCCGGGGATCAGGCGGGCGCGGGCAGGCCCAGCCGCCGGGCGACGAACTCGAGTTCGGCACGCATCTGCCGGACCCGCTCGTCGACCACCAGCGAGCCGTGGCCGGCGTCGAAGCGGTAGACCTCGTGGTCCTTGCCGAGCTCGGTGAGCCGTCCCAGGTAGGTGTCGACCTGCCGGATGGGGCAGCGCGGGTCGTTGACCCCCGCGAGGACCAGGACCGGCGCCGCGACCTGCTCGACGTAGGTGAGGGGTGAGCAGCGCTCGTAGACGTCGGGGACCTCGTCCGGCGTGCCGCCGAACAGGGTGCGGTCGAAGGCCCGCAGCGGTTCCATCTCGTCCTCGTACGCCGCGACGTAGTCGGCAACCGGCACGCCGGCCACCCCGGCCGCCCAGTCCTCGGGCTGGGTCCCCAGCCCGAGCAGGGTGAGGTAGCCGCCCCACGAGCCGCCGGCCAGCACGCAGCGCTCCGGGTCGGCCACGCCCGCCTCCACGGCCCACGTGCGGACGGCGGCGATGTCCTCGAGCTCGGTCAGCCCCGGCCGGCCGGTGATCGCGTCACGCCAGGCGGCGCCGTAGCCGGTGGAACCGCGGTAGTTCACGTGCACGACCGCGCAGCCCAGATCGACGTACGCCGCCCGGTCGGCCGCGAAGCTGTCGGCGTCGAGCCAGGTCGGTCCGCCGTGGACCAGGAACACGGTGGGGAACGGCCCCGATCCGGCCGGCTTCGCGACCAGCGCGTGCACCGTGCCACCGGCCCCCTCGACGAACGCGTCCTCGACCGCGACGGACGGCAGGGCCGGTTCGCCCGGGGCGACCAGCACCACCTGGCCAGAGGTGGAGCGGATCACGGTCGGCGAGGCGGAGGACGACCAGGAGTACTCGACCGTCCCGTCCGGGCGGGCCGTGGCGTCGCCGATCGTGCCGGGCGGGGTGGGCACGTCCTCGATCGAACCGTCGAAGCCGACCCGGTGCAGCGTGGAGCGGCCGCGCGCCTCGGCGCGGACCAGGAGCGCGCTTGCGTCGTCGTACCAGTCGGCGGACAGGTCGCCCTCGATGGGCAGCTCCAGGCGCTGCTCCGCTCCGGTCCTCGGGTCCCAGATCAGCGGCAGGAGCCGGCCGGTTCGCTCGTGCAGCGCGAGCACCCGCGGGTCGCCGGGGGCCGGCGAGAAGCCGATAGCGTGCAGGCCGAGCCCCTCGCCGTCCCACAGTTCGCCCACGGTGGCGCCGTCGAGGTCCACCACCCGCAGGGCGCGGTGCATCGAGTCGCCGTGCTCGGAGTGCTCCAGCAGCACCAGGTCCTCGTCGCGGGACAGCCCGGCCAGGTCGGCGTCGTGCTCGCTCGCGTAGATGCGGGCGGGTTCGGCGCCATCGGCGCCATGGCGCATCACGAAGACCTGCACGCCGTCGTCGTCGGACGAGCCGACCACGGTGACGGAGCGGCCGGTCTCGAGGCCGGCGGAGTACGCGTCCGCGACACCCGGCAGCGCGGGGACGTCCGGGCCGCCGGCGAACGGCTGGCGTAACCAGGAGCCGTACTCGTCGCCGTCGGTGTCGTCGAACCACAGGATGTGCTCGCCGTCCGGGGACAGCTCGCCGTCGCGGGTGCCGTGCGGCCGCGACGTCACCTGCCGGGTCGCGCCGGTCGCGCGGTCCCAGGCGTAGAGCTCGAACGTGCCGGTGACGTTCGAGACGTAGAGGCACCGGTCCGGCGCGTCCTCCGCCCAGTCGGGCAGCGAGACGCGGGGTGCCCGGAAGCGCTGCTCCCAGGCGGGCAGTCCGGTCACAGCATCTCCCAGCGGAGCTCGCCGTTGGCGTCCGTGCCGGAGACCGTGTCCAGGAACGGACGGGGCTCCAGCGCCTCGGCGGGGGCCATCGCCCCGGTGCCACGGACCCGCTGTGACGCCGCGACGAGCAGCCGGGCGGTCAGGCCGTAGACGTCGCGGCAGTGCACGGCCACCCGGGCGGTCCGGTCGCCGGTGCGGGCCTGCGCGATCACGAGCGCCCTGGTCCGGCCCCGGGTCTCCGGGCGCGGGCCCTCGGCCATCCGCTCGACCAGCGCGCCGAGCAGCGGCCGGCCGAGCTTCAGGACGGGAGCGGCCAGCGGGGCGAGCGGCCGCAGCGCGGCGGCGGTACGGGTGACCAGGTCGGGGGCGACGATCCCGCTGCGGACCCTGGCGTCCGGGACGTGCTGCGGCACGGTCACGTGTTCACCCCAGGGCACCTCCACGGCGCTGAGGGGTCCGTCCGGCCCCTCGACGACGAACCTGGCCGGGTTCGCCCGCGCGGTGCCGAGCGCGTCGAGCGCCGTACGCGCCGTGCCGCGCGAGACGGCGCCGCTCTGCAGCCGGTAGACGACGTCGACCTCGTCGGCGCTGCCGCCGAGCTCCTCGACGGCGACCGCCGCCGCGAGGTCGCCGGGGACGTAGTCGAAACCGCAGGCGGGCACCACCGGGGTCGCCGCGTCACGGAAGCGCCGGTAGACGTCGGCCATGAAGTCGAACTCGCCCGTCGAGTCGACGTACGGCGTGCCGGTGCGGACCGCCGCCTCGACGACCGGCATGCCGTACCGCGCGAAGGGCCCGACGCAGGAGACGAGCACGTCGGTCCCGTCGAGGAAGGCGTCCAACGAGGTTGGGTCGTCGAGGTCGACCAGGTGCCGGTCGGCCTCCGACGGCACCGCGGCCAGCCGCTCCGCCGAGCGGCCGCCGAGCCGATGGGGGACACCGCAGCGGGTGAGCTCGGCGGCGACCAGCCGGCCGGTGTATCCGGTCGCGCCGAGCAGGGCGACCGTGCGCATGCTGGCCTCCTGCTCGTGGTCGAAACGACGAAGGGCCGCCCTTGCGGACGGCCCTCGCACGTGGTCGGGGTGACAGGATTTGAACCTGCGGCCTCTACGTCCCGAACGTAGCGCGCTACCAAGCTGCGCCACACCCCGATTGCTGCCCGGTAAGTCTACCGGACGGGGACGAGGGTGAGCAGGGTCGCCTCCGGACGGCAGAAAGCGCGCACCGGCGCGTAGGGCGACGTGCCCAGTCCCGCGCTGACATGCAGCCACGACGTCCCGTGCCGGGACAGGCCGCGGGCGCGGCCCCGGTCGAGGTCGCAGTTGGTGACGACCGGCCCGAGGCCCGGCAGCCGGAGCTGGCCGCCGTGCGTGTGCCCGGCCAGCAGCAGCCCGTGGCCGTCGCCGGCGAAGGCGTCGAGGACCCGCAGTTGCGGGGTGTGGGTCACGCCGATCGCGAGGTCGCCCTCGGCCGGACCGGCCACCCGGTCGTACCGGTCCCGCTGGAGGTGGGCGTCGTCGGTGCCGGTGAGGGTGACGATGAGGCCACCGAGGGGCAGCGCGATCCGGCGGTGCGTCAGGTCGGTCCAGCCGACGGTCTCGAGCGTGCGCGCGGCCTGCTGCCAGGGGAGGTCGGGGCCCCGCCGGACCGAGGAGCCCTGGGTCAGGTAGCCGAGCAGGTTGGGCCGCCGCGGCGAGTAGTAGTCGTTGTTGCCGGGGACGAAGACGCCCGGGGTCCCGTCCGAGGTGAGGGCGCCGAGGGACGCGCCGAGCAGCGGGATCGCCTCGGCGGAGGACAGGTGATCCCCGGTGGACACCACGAGATCGGCGCCGAGCCCGGCGAGCCCGCGGATCCACGCGGAGCGGCGGCCGTGCCGCGGGAGCAGGTGCAGGTCGGACACGTGCAGCACGCGGATCGGGTCGGCCCGCAGGGGCAGCACGGGTACGACGGTGCGCCGCAGGATCGGGAAAAGCGGCTCCACGAGCGGACCGACGACACCCGCCAGACCGGCGAGCAGGACGGCGTGCCGGAGGCGCATGGGGACAGCCTAGGTACCGTTCCTCCATGGGAGCGCTCAAGGACCGTCTGCACGCAGACCTCACGACGTCGATGAAGGCGCGTGACGAACTGACCACCTCCACGCTGCGCATGGCGCTGACGGCGGTCGGCAACGAGGAGGTCGCCGGGAAGGCGGCCCGCGAGCTGTCCGACGACGAGGTGCTCAAGGTGCTCGCGCGGGAGGCCAAGAAGCGCCGCGAGGCCGCCGAGGCGTTCACCAGCGGGGGCCGTCCCGACCGGGCGGAACGCGAACTCGCCGAGGGCGTCGTGCTGGACGCCTACCTGCCGGCCCAGCTCTCCGACGAGGAGCTCGCGACCCTGGTCCGCCAGGCTGTGGAGTCGGTGACCGCCGACGCCGGCGCCGCTGGCCCGCAGGCGATGGGTGCCGTGATGAAGGTCGTCAACCCGCTGATCGCGGGACGGGCCGAGGGTGGCCGCGTCGCTGCCGCCGTACGGTCCGCACTGTCCGGCTGAGCGGTCAGCCGCCGGGCTTGGCCGGGCGGCTCGGGCGCGGGTGGGGCGACGGCGTCACCCGTGCCGACCCGCTCGCGCTGGGGCTCGGGGTCGGCCCGGCCGTCGTGGGCGCCGGGGCGCGGCCGCTCGACATGTAGACCACGATCGTCGCGCCCTGCGTCACCGACCGGCCGGCGGCCGGGAAGGTGTAGCCGACCGAGCCGTACGGCACCGGGGCCGCCGCCACCGACCCGCCCGGCACGACGCCGAAACCGGCGTCGGTGAGCGTCTGCCGGGCTACGTCGTACGGCTGGCCGGTCACGTCGGGCACAGTGACCAGGCTCCCGCGGGCGACTGTCAGGTCCGGCCCGTTGAAGCCCTGCACCGGCACCCCCTCCATCGCGCCCGACATGGCCTGGCGCCAGATGGAGGCCGGGATGTCACCGCCGTACACGGACCGGTAGTAGCGGCCGTTGATGGCGACGTACTCCATCGGCCGGGGCGTGGGCCGGCCGACCCAGACCGAGGCGGCCAGCTGCGGGGTGAACCCGACGAACCACGCGGCCTTCGAGTTGTCGATCGTGCCGGTCTTGCCCGCCGCGGGCCGTCCGATGGAGGCGCGCAGGCCCGTGCGGAACGGCTCGGAGCCGTCGATGACGGTGCGCAGGATCGACGTGACCGTGTCGGCGACGCCCGGCTCGAGCACCTGCGTGCAGTTCTGCTGCGGGAGCGGCAGCGCCTTGCCATCCGGGCCGAGTACCTGGCTCACGGCGCGCGGCGGGCAGTAGAGGCCGTGCGCGGCGAAGGCGGCGTACGCGCCGGCCATGGCCAGCGGGCTGACCTGGTCGGTGCCGAGCACGAACGCGGCGTTCGGTCCGAGCGGCCGGTCGTCGGTGGAGTCGGCCACCTGGCGGACCCCGAGGGACTCGGCCAGGGCGATCGGCTTCTCGATGCCGGTGCGCTCCTCGAGCTGGAGGAAGTACGTGTTGACCGACAGTGCGGTTGCGGTGGTCAGGTCGAACACGCCGGCCTCGGAGTCGCCGGCGTTGGAGATCTTGTAGGGCGTCGAGCCCCCGCCGGAGCCGTCGACGAAGACCTTCGACGTGTACGTCTGCGGCGAGTCGAGCGTCAGGCTGAGCGGGATGCCCTGCCGGAGCGCTTCGGCGAGGACGAACGCCTTGAACGTCGACCCGGCCTGGAAGCCCTGCACCCCGCCGGTCGCGTAGTTGACCTTCGTCTCGCGGGCGCCGACCTCGCCGTACGTGCGGTCGACGGCCATCGCCTTGATGTCGCCGGTGCCCGGGACGACCATGTTGATCGCGGCGGCCGCTCCCCACGGGTCGTCGCGCGGCACCTGCTCGTCGACCGCCGTCTGGGCGGTCTTCTGGACGACCGGGTCGAGCGTGGTGCGGATCGTCAGCCCACCGGCGAGCAGGGCACGCTGCCGCTCGGCCCGGGTCTTGCCGAGCGCCGCCCCCAGCGGGGTCTCTTCGAGCTGGCGCCGGACGTAGTCGCAGAAGTACGGCGCGCGGACGGCAGGGTTCTCGCAGCCACTGACGACCGGGTGCAGGTGCGTCACGATCGGCGCCGCCTCCGCGGCTGCCCGGTCGGTGCTGCTCAGCAGGCCCAGCGCCTGCATCCGGGCGAGCACCGTGTCGCGCCGGGCCTTGGTCACCGTCCGGATCGCCGGGACCTTGCTCGACGGGTCGAACCGGGTGGGGTTCTGCACCATGCCGGCGAGCAGGGCGCCCTCGGCCAGCGTGAGCTTGTCCACCGGCTTGCCGAAGTAGTAGCTGGCGGCGGTGCCGATGCCGTACACGCCGTGCCCGTAGTACGCGATGTTGAGGTAGCGCTCGAGGATCTGGTCTTTGGTCAGCTTGCGCTCGAGGGCGATGGCGAACCGCGCCTCGCGGAGCTTGCGCTGGAGGTTGTCGGCCACGGCAGCCCGCTGCCCGGCGGCGTCGGGTGCGGCCAGGATGAGCGCGTTCTTGACGTACTGCTGGGTCAGGGTCGAGGCGCCCTGCCGTACGCCGCCGGAGCCGGCGTTGGTGACCGCCGCCCGGGCGACCCCCTTGAAGTCGACGCCGTGGTGGACGTAGAAGCGGCTGTCCTCGATGGCGACGAGCGCCTGGCGCGCGCTGACGGGGACGTGGGACAGCGCCACGTTCACGCGGTTCTGCAGGTAGAGCGTCGCGATCAGCGAACCGTCGGCGGCGAGGATCCTGCTGCGCAGCGGCGGCGGGCCGGCCGTGAGGTCGGCGGGCAGGGCCATGAAGTCGTCGGCGCTGGACTTCGCCGCCAGCCCGGCCCCACCCACGAGGGGGAACGCCAAGCCGGCCAGGAGCAACCCGCTGACGACGCTCACGAGCAGGGCCAGTCCGAGCCGGGGCAGCACCGGGACCGGCCGCGACGAGGATCCGGCCACAGCGTCACAGTACGACCGCGGTCCGAGCGTTGGCCCGGTGTCGCCCGACGAATGAGCAGATGTCCGTTGTGCCCCAGATGGCTCGTTGGGACTAGTGGAGGATGAACCATTCGGGGGCTGCCGCCGGAAGGCTGTCCTTCCTAGGTTCGTCGTGCAGGAGTTCCGTCCCCTCGCGGCGCTCCACCCTCAGGCAAGGACCGACATGTTCGTTCTCGAGACGGAGCAGGACTGGACCTCGCGGTCCGCCTGCAAGACCGCCGACCCCGACGACCTGTTCGTCTCCGGTGCTGCCCAGAACCGGGCGAAGGCCGTCTGCATGGGCTGCCCGGTGCGTACCGAGTGCCTGTCGGACGCCCTGGACAACCGGGTCGAGTTCGGCGTGTGGGGTGGGATGACCGAGCGCGAGCGCAGGGCGCTGCTCCGCCGCCGGCCCGACGTCACCTCGTGGCGCCAGCTGCTCGACCAGGCCCGCGCCGAGCACGCGCAGA
>JAOPWV010000015.1 GCA_025965475.1 Frankiales bacterium
GGCGGTGGTCCGGCCGCTCGCGCCGTACGCCGGGCTCACCTTGCGGACCGGCGCGCGCGGCCCGGCGGTCGTCGCCCTGCAGAAGGCGCTGCGCCTGCCAGCCGACGGCGCCTTCGGACCGCGTACGGCGGCGGCGGTCACCGCCTTCAACCGGGCCCACCGGCTGCCCGCCGACGGCATCGTCCGGCCTGCGACCTGGACGGCGCTCGGCGCCTAGAACGTCGAGGCGAGGCGGCCGGCGGAGGGCGGCTGCTACCGGGCGGTCTGGTAGCCGACCAGGTCGGCCACCAGATGGGTCGCCTTGCCATAGACGGTCAGCGTGATCCGGCCGTTGCTCACGCCGGTCACGGCCAGGCCGGTCTGGTTCTGGCCGCGCAGGAAGTTCAGCGCGGTCGTGGTCGGCGGCACGTCCCCTGCGGACACCCGCAGCCAGCCGCTGCCGGTGGGGTCCACGACGGAGACGTCGAGGACGGCCGCCGTCGCGTCCTGCGGGACCGTCACGGGGAGGGTGACCGTGATCGGGCCGGTGCCGGGGCCGGTGCCGCCGAGGCCCGACCGGGTGTCGAGGAACCGCTGCGGCGTCGTGGCGATGTAGCCGCTGCCCGTCGCGGAGGAACTGTCGTAGTAGCCGACGACGTCGACGGTGACGTGGGCCGACGCGCCCAGGACCGACACGGTCAGCTGCCGTCCCCTGGTGCGGGTCATGGCCAGCCCGGTGACCGACTGGTTCCTGGAGAAGTTCAGCGCCGTGGTGGTGGCGGGGGTACCCGCCGGGCTGAGCCGCAGGTAGCCGGCGCCGGTCGGCTCAACAGCGGACACGTCGAGGACGACGCCAGTGGCGTCGGCCGGGACGCTGTCCGGGACGGTGATCGTGAACTCGCCGGACCGGCGCCCGCCGGAGGTCCCGAGGGCCGACCGGGTGTCCACGAAGCGGGTCGGGGCCACCGGCGTCCAGTGCCCGCCGGCGCCGGGCGCCGAGGTGTAGTAGCCGGCCACGTCGGCGACGAGATCGGCGACGCCGCCGTACGGCGTGAGCGTGACCTGCCGGTTGGCGTCCGTCGCGGTGACGGCGAGGCCGGTCATCGACTGGCCGGTGGAGTAGTTCAGCGCGGTCGTCGTCGGCGTCTGCCCGGCGGGCGAGACCCGCAGCCAGCCCGGCGCGCTCGGCTTCACGACCGACACGTCGAGGACGACGGCGGTGGCGCCGGCCGGCACGGTGCCCGGCAGGGTCGCCGTCAGCGCGACGCCGGTGCGACCTCCCTGGCCGCCGAGCCCGCTACGGGTGTCCAGGAAGCGCGTCGGGGTGACCGGGACGTACCGGCTGCCCGGCCCGGGGGCGGTGACCAGCCGGGGCGGACCGTCCACGACGGTGTCGACGGTCGTGGTGGGCGGCCCGAACGCGCCGGTGTCGATGAGGGCGAGCGCGGCCAGCTGCGCCGGCGTGCCGTTGAAGCGGTTCATGTCGAGGACGTTGCGCGTGGGGATGCCGTCCAGGCTGGAGGTGGCCGAGTACTGCCAGAACGTCCAGGTCGGCCAGGCGTACGTCGGCGGGGCGCTGGTGCCGTAGCTGGCCATCCAGAGCGGGTAGCTGGTGAAGGCCGACGTGTTGGCCATCGACTGGGTCCAGAAGTACGGGTACGTGTAGATCATCGGCGTACGGCCGGTGAGGCCCTGCAGTGTGGTGAGGAACGTCGACGTCCAGTCGATCAGCGCTGCGGGGGCCAGCGAGCCGGTCTCCTCCAGGTCGAGCACCGGCGGCAGCGTGCCGGCCAGCGTCTGCGTGCCGATCGTGGCGGCGAAGACGCGGGCCTGCGCGGCGGCCGAACCGGCGGCGGCGCTCGGCCGGGCGTAGTGGTACGCGCTGCGCAGCAGGCCGGCCGAGCGGATGCCCGCCCAGTCACCGCTGAAGTAGGGGTTCGTGTACGTCGTGCCCTCGGTGGCCTTGACGAAGGCGTAGGACTGGCCGGCCGCCTTGACCCGGTTCCAGTCGACGGCGGCCCCGTTCGGGTGCTGCCAACTGGACACGTCCGGACCGCTGGGAGCGGCAGCGGCCGAGGCGGGACCGGCCGGGCCGGCGAGCAGCGCCGCCAGCGTGGCGGCAAACGTGAGCAGCACGAGGCTGAGGCGACGCACGGGGACCTCCTGGCACGTCCCCGGAGCGCACCGCGGGCGGATGGGGGCGTCAGAGGCCGGCCGGCATCAGCCGGCTCCATCCGGGACCGCGGGATCGGCGGCCCACAACTGCGGGAATCCGTCCCTGCCGGGAGGGGGTTGCCTTGGCCCGGGGAGCGGCAGGGTTCGACGTACCCCCCGGGCAGGCCCCGCGAGAGCGGGGCGCCTCAAGAAGATAAAGGGTTGAAGGCCCGGTTCGTGGGTAAACGCGAAGATCCGCACTGTGTGACCGGTCTCAAACGCTCGTGACGATCATCCGCTGGCCACTGGGGGCGGGTCAGCCTTCCGCATGCCAGACGAAGTCGACGCGCGCCGACTGCCCCTGCAGCTCGTTGCCGTACCGGGCCGGCAACTCGAGGGCGACGAGAAACGGGCGTTGCTCCCCGGGGTTCAGGGTGCCGAGGCTCGTCGTTGCGGCGGCCAGCGGGGTGTGGTCGAGGAGGACGCGGCCGGTCCTTGCGTCGATGACCGTGAGCCGCAGCGCCGCCCACAGGTCGTTGCTCGCGCCTTCCGAACGCAGCCCGTACGTGAAGGGCACGGTGCCGGCGTTCCCGATGAGGACGGAGCCGGAGATGCGGCTGCCCGGCGCGAGGTTCGATCCGGAGACCAAGGGCTGGGAGTTCTGGTCGTTGGTCATGGCGAAGCTGACTGGGACCGGTGGCGGGGCCGGCGAGGGCGGGTTCGGGCCGGCCGTCGGTCCGGTGGCGGGGGCCGTCGTCGGTGCCGTGGTCGGCGCAGGGGTCGGGAGGAGCGGGGGTGGCGCGGACGGCACCGGCGGGGTCGATGGCGTGGAGGGAGTGGTCGAGCGGACGGGGTTCGTCGGACCGGGGATCGGCGCCTGGGCCGCGGGTGGGCTTGCCTGCTGCCGCTGCGGCGTCGGTAGCCCGCCGGTCGGCGTCTGCGGGCCGGCTACGGCCGGCGGTGACGTCGGAGGTGTCGAGAACCCCGTCTCCGGGCCGGCAGCACCTGGACCTGCCGGCACCCCCGCTGCTGGCGGAGGCGTCGGGGTGCCGAGCCCCGCCACCGGCTGCGCGCCGTTGTCCGGCGGGGCATCGGCGGCGCCAGGCAGAGGTGGGCCGCCGAAGGTCGTCAGCGCGCCGCCACCCGGGGTGCCGTACTCCGGCAGCTGTTGGGCGACGACCTGCCCGACGACCTGCCGGCCCGCGGACGTGAACTCGCTGGTCCCGCCGGAAGGCGCAGCGAAGCCTCCGCTGCTCTGTGCGGCAGCAGAAATGGCCTGGTACGCATCGTCGGCGAGTGATGCTGCCGTGATCGTGGGATCCAGCGGCGCGAAGGCAGCTGCCGCACCTGTCGAATCGGCGATGGCGGCCTCGTAGTCCAGGCCCACGTCGGCCACCTCGGGCACGGGACGCTGCACCTCGGCAGGCTGCACCTCGGCACGGCCCGCCGGCGGGGCGGCCGCGGCGAAGGCCGGCTGCGGTGCCAGGACGACCGCACCGAACAGGAGCGCCACCGCGAGCAGCCGGAGTTTCACGGCTTTCTCCGCTGCGCGGCCCGCATGGTCAAGGTGAGCAGGACCAGCGCGACAGACACACCGCCCAGTGCGGCGTAGCCGACGACAGCACGCCTGGCTTTGGCGCTGCCGTCCGGTAGCGCTACGCCGAGCGCCGCGCCGGTGTTGCGGTCGACGATGAGCCGGCCGAGAACCTCCCTGTCGCCCGCGGGCAGGACGCGGCTCGGTGCCGCACCGCCTGCCATGAGCAGCTGCGCGGTACGCCGGTCGAGGCGCGCCGGGGTGCCGCTCAGCGTGGTGGCGAGAGGCGTGCCGGTGGCGTCGTACGCCGTCAGGTTCGCTGCCACTCGCTGTGACAGGCGTCCGAGAGCATCGGCCAGCGGGGTCATCGCGAGGACGACACCGATCGGCTTGTCCTTGTGCAGCACCGGCCCGGTCGTGACGAGCGTCGGACCGCTGCGGAAGACGATCAGCTGGCTGAACCGGCCGCCGC
>JAOPWV010000019.1 GCA_025965475.1 Frankiales bacterium
TTGCCCGCCTTGCCGGCCTGGCCCACCTGGCCCGCCTGGCCCGCCTCGCCCGCCTCGCCCGCCGTTGCTCGCGTGCCGGCCGCGCGACCGCCCGTAGGCCGCCGGATGCGCGAGCAGCAGCCGGACCAGCAGGGACCCGATGCCGGCGGCGGCGACTCCGGCGAGCACGGCGGGCAGGCCGTAGCGACGGGTCCGTTCGTCGGTGGACAGCGAGCCGGAGCCGACCGGTACGCCGGCGGCGGCGGCCGCCCAGCCCCCTGTGCCCGCGGCGCCCGTGGGTACCGGGGCCAGGGCGGGCGCCGGTCCGCTCGACAGGCCGGATGCTGTACCGCCGGCCCTCAGGTCGGGGAAGGCGCCGGTGAGGGGCACGGTGGTCGGGCTCGCGGACGGCGACAGGGCGGACGGGGTGATCGTGCCGGAGGACCGCGCCGAGACGGACCTGGAGGGCGCCGCGGGTGGCGGCGACTGCGGCGCAGCTGCGTACGCGGAGGCCGTCGGCGTCGGAGTCTCGGTCGGAGTCTCGGTCGCGGTCGGAGTCGGGGTCGGAGTCGGGGTCGGAGTCGCCGAGCTGCTCGGGCTCATCGCGTCGCTCTGAGAGGCCGTGACGTTGTTGCCGGTCGCCCCGGACACGACCACCTCGCCCGTGAAGCTGTCGAGGGTCGCGCCGCTGTAGACGTACTCCCCGGGTCCGGTCAGCGTCCCGGCCGTTGCGGTGGCTCCCGGCAGGAGCGGGCCGGTGTCGAACGTCCAGTTGCCGCTCGTGCTGCGCAGCTGGTGCGGCAGCGCCGGGTCATCGTTACGGAACAGCACGGTGTCGCCCGGCATGGCCGCGAGCATCGCCGGGGACGGCCCGCCCGGCCCGATGCTGATGGTCAGCCTGCGGCCGGCCCAGGCCGGCGTCGCGACCAGCAGCAGCGTCACGGTGAGCGCGGACAGGGCTCCCACGGCGCCGTACGCCGCCGCCCGTCCGCCCCTCGATCGCATGCCCCCATGGTCGCATCCGTAGGGGAGGGGGCCGTACGGTCGAGACATGCTGAGGATCGGAGCGCACGTCGACCAGGCCGACCCGCTTGGGGAGGCGACGGCCCGCAAGGCGGACCTGGTGCAGTTCTTCCTCGGCGACCCGCAGGGCTGGAAGGCCCCGGTCCTGCCGGCCGGCGCCGGAGAGCTCGCAGCCGCCGGGGTGGACGTCTACGTGCACGCGCCGTACATCGTCAACGTCGCGACCAGCAACAACAAGATCCGCATCCCGAGCCGCAAGATCCTGCTCGCGCACGCCGAGGCGGCGGCCGGCATCGGCGCCAAGGGCCTGATCGTGCACGGCGGTCACGTCAACAAGGGCGACGACCCGATGCTCGGGGTCGAGAACTGGGTCAAGACCTTCGAGCGGATGGCCAGCCCGCTGCCGATCCTCATCGAGAACACCGCCGGCGGCGACAACGCGATGACGCGGCGCTTCGACGCGCTGGCGCGGTTGTGGGACGCGATCGGGGACTACGACGGCGTCGGGTTCTGTCTCGACACGTGCCACGCGCACGCGGGCGGCGAGGACCTCGTCGACGTGGTGGACCGGGTCAAGGCGATCACCGGCCGCATCGACCTGGTGCACGCGAACGACTCGCGCGACGCGTTCGGCTCCGGGGCGGACCGGCACGCGAACTTCGGGTCGGGGCAGATCGACCCGTCGATGATCGTCGCGGTCGTCGCCGCGGCCGCTGCCCCGGTGGTGTGCGAGACGCCCGGAGGCGCCGACGGTCAGGCCGCCGACATCGCCTACCTGCGCGAGCACCTGCCGGGCTGAGCGGCCTCCCGCGGGAGCAGATGCCTCCACGTCGGCGTGGGTCGGAGGGGCGGCTGCGTCAGGAGCCGCGAGGTGGATGCCGTACCTCCCAGCCGCGGGGCTCCGCGACGGATGCCGCGGATGAGCGCGCCGGGGCGCGCCGGGTGTCAGCCGGGGGAGCCGAGCTCCTCGCCGAGCGCCGCGTCGACAGCCTCGGCCATGGCGAGCCGGAAGGTCGCGAGCATCGCCTGGGAGGCGACGGGCTGCACGCGCTCGACCGCCTGCAGGACCCGCGACCGCTCCTCCTCGGGCTGACCGGCGTCGGCGAACTCACGCCAGACGGTGTCCCGGAACAGCTCGACGTAGACCCGCGCCGCCGCCTGCGCGTGCTCGGCGACCTGCCGCTGCGCAGCGACCACCCGCTCGGGCGGGATGCCCAGCGCGACCACCTGCAGACCGGCCCGCAGCAGCGTCGGGCTCTCGATGCTCAGCCGCCCGTCCTCGAGCGGTCGTACGACGCCGAGCTCGGCGAGCAGCGCCAGTAGCTCGTCGTCGAGCGGTACGCCGGCGCGCGCGGCCAGCGTCTCGCGGTCCACGACCTCGGGCTCCTCGGGCAGCCACGGCGTGAGCAGCGCGCGGTGCAGCGCCAGCCCTGATCCGGTCACGCCCTCTGGCGCGTGCGCGAGCACCCGTTCCACCGCGGCCAGCGTGTAGCCGTCGGCGAGCATCTCCTGGATCAGCGCCAGCCGGGCCAGGTGCTCCTCGTCGTACAGGCCGGTGCGGCCGCGCAGGCGGGGGGCCGGCAGGAGACCGCGGGTGGCGTACGCCCGGACGTTGCGCACCGTCATGCCGACCCGCGCGGCCAACTGGTCGATGGTCAGCCCAGGTTCGGTGACGGCGGTCACGGAGCACCTCTCTTGCCAAGCACAACCTTGTGGATGTTACATCGACGATGTCACGTTGCCGTTGAGGGGACCCTCATGCCCAGTCTCGCGCACGGTTCGCTCCCGGCTGGTCTGCTGCACGCCGCGGCTCCACCGGCCGGGGGCGCGGCGCTCGACCAGATCATCGAGGCCAGCGTGATCTTCGGGGTCGTCCTCGGCGGGCTCGCCTGGTTCGTCCGGCGTCAGCGGGCCGGCCGGACCCTCTCGCCCGGTGCCCTGGCCGGGCGGATGTCCCAGGCCGTCGGGATGCCGATCTGGACCGCCCTGCCGCTCCAGCTGCTGCGCGGGTCACTGCTCGTCGCCCTGTTCGGCATGTACTGGGACATCAGCCTGCACATCGACCGCGGGCGGGACGCGGGGCCGCTGGCCAACCCGGCGCACTGGTTCATCCTCCTCGGGCTGGCCGGGGTGTTCTCGGCCGGCGCGATCTCGCTGGCCCTGGCCCGCGACCCGCTGCCCACCGGGACCCTGCGTCTGAGCCGCCATTGGCGGGCCCCGCTCGGCGGCGCGCTCGTGCTCGGTTGCGGGGCCTTCTCCCTGCTCGGCTTCCCGCTCGACGACGTCTGGCACCGGCTGTTCGGGCAGGACGTGACGCTGTTCGGCCCGACCCATCTCATGCTCATCGGCGGCGCCGCGCTGTCCACGCTCGGCGGCTGGCTGCTGCTGATGGAGGGCGTGCAGGTCGCCGGGTCCGGCGGCCGATGGGTCCGGTTCGGCGAGTACGGCTGCGCGGGCGGACTGCTCATCGGGCTGTCCGCGTTCCAGGCCGAGTTCGACTTCGGCGTGCCCCAGTTCCGCTTCGTCCTCGAGCCGGTGATGGTGATGGCCGCCGCCGCGGTGGCGCTGGTCATCGCCCGGATCCGGCTCGGCCGGGGCGGCGCTATCGCCGCGGTGCTGTTCTTCCTGGTGATCCGGGGCGGCATCACGGCGATCGTCGCGTTGCCGCTCGGTCGCAGCGTCGCCCACTTCCCGCTCTACGTCGTCGAGGCACTGCTCGTCGAAGGCGTCGCCCTGCTGGTCGGTACGGCGAGGACGCAGCGCTTCGGGGTGCTGTGCGGGCTCGCGATCGGCACGGTCGGGCTGGCCGCCGAGTGGGGCTGGTCGCACGTGTGGGCCGTCCTGCCCTGGCCGTCCGCCCTGCTCCCCGAGGCGGCCGTCCTCGGTCTGGTCGCCGCCCTCGGCGGCGGTCTGGTCGGCGCCTGGTCCGGCAGCCGGCTGGACCGGGCGGCCGGCCTTCCGCAGCGCCCGGCGGAGCGCGGACCGGCGCGGTTCGCCGCCCCGGTC
>JAOPWV010000036.1 GCA_025965475.1 Frankiales bacterium
CTGCGCTACGTGCGCCGTGAGAACGGCGAGCTTCGCATCGGCGCGCTCGCGACGCATCGCGACGTCGCGAGCTCGCCGGAGACGGCGACTGCAGCTCCGCTCCTCGTGCAGGCGCTGCGCTACGTCGGCCACCCGGCGATCCGGAACCGCGGGACGGTGTGCGGCAGCGTCGCGCACGCCGACCCGGCGGCCGAGCTGCCCGCCGTCGCCGCCTGCCTGGAGGCGACCGTCCGGGTGGCCGGCCCGTCCGGTCGCCGGACCATCGGGGCCCGGGAGCTGTTCACCGCCGCGATGACCACCCAGGTGGAGGCCGACGAGCTGCTCGAGTCGATCAGCTTCCCGCTGGCCCGAGCCGGCGAGGGCTTCGGGTTCGCCGAGCTGGCCCGCCGGCACGGCGACTTCGCCCTCGCCGGCGTGGCCGTCCGGGTCCGGACCGGTGCAGAAGCGACGGCGGATCTCACCGCCTTCGGCATCTCCGACACCCCGGTCACCCGGGAGGTCACCGCACTGCTCACCGAGGCGCTCGCCGCCGACGGCGCGCACACCCCCGAGTCCGAGCTGGTCGACCGGCTCCGCCCGGGCACCGAAGCCCTTGCCGACGAGATCGTGCAGACCGGCGGGGACAGCCACGGCAGCACCGGCTACCGGCGCCGGCTCGTTTCGGCGCTCGCCGCCCGCGAACTGGCCCGCGCCTACCGCCGGGCCATGGACGGTTCCACGGAGAGGAGCTCAGCGTGAACACCCCGCGGCCACTGGGCCGGGTCGAGGCCGGTCAGGACGTCGAGGTCTCGTTCACCGTGAACGGCACCCCGGTGACGATGAAGGTGCCTGCGCGGGTCACGCTCAGCGACGCGCTGCGGGACCGGCTGGGGCTGACCGGTACGCACGTCGGCTGCGAGCACGGCGTGTGCGGCATGTGCACGATCCTCGTCGACGGGGATGCGGCGCGGGCCTGCCTGCTGTTCGCCTGTCAGGTGGACGGGGCGGACATCGTCACCGTCGAGGGGCTCGGCCGCCCGGACGAGATGCATCCGTTGCAGGAGGCCTTCGGCCGCCATCACGGCCTGCAGTGCGGCTTCTGCACGCCCGGCTTCCTGATGAGCTCGTACGACCTGCTCAGCCACGAGCCCGACGTACGTCGTGAGGATCTGCCCGAGCAGCTCTCCGGTGTGATCTGCCGTTGCACCGGCTACCGCGGGATCGTCGACGCCGTCGACGACGTCGCGCGGGCGCACCCGGACGGCATCCCCGCACCGGGCAACTGCGCGGCGCGGACGCTCGTCGGCCGCGGCGGTGGCGGGTCGAATGCGACCCCGACCGACGCCGCACCGGTGGAGGACGAGCTGCGGGCCGTCCCTCGCGAGATCACGCTGCCGAGCGGCGAGCCGACCATCGACGTGACCGTCGACAGCGAGCTGACCTCGTCGCCGGAGGAGGTGGCGCGGGTGCTCGCGGACATTCCGCTGCTCGCCCGCTGCCTGCCCGGCGCGGAGCTGACCGAGGACCTCGGCGACGGCTGGTACCGGGGTCGCGCGAAGGTGGCGCTCGGCCCGATCCGCCTGGCGTTCAACGGGGTCGCGCAGGTCGTCGAGCACTCGGACGACCGGATCGTCCTGGTGGCGCAGGGCGAGGACACCGGTGGCGGTGGGGCGCAGGCCCGCATCGAGCTGGTCGTCGAACCCCACGGCACCGGCTCGCGGATGCGGGCCGACGCCCGGGTCTTCCTCGTCGGCCGGATCGCCGGCTTCGGCCGGTCGCTCGCCGGTGACGTGAGCCGCCGGATGTTCGAGCAGTTCGCCCGGGCCGTCGACCAGACGGCGGCCGGCGCGGAGCCGCCGGCGCAGGTCGAGCCGCCCGGTGCGGCGCGGCTGCTCGCGGGTTCGATCGCCGACCGGTTCCGCCGGCTGCTCACGCGCGGTCGGGCTGCCCTGGCGCGGCGCCGGGCCGGCTAGCGGCGGGTCCTCACAGCTGGGGTACCGGCGCCTCATCCGGGCGTCCCACGAAGGCGCCGCGCAGCTCGGAGAGCCAGTCGTCGAGGGGCCGCGGATCGTCATCCGACGCCTTCCGGACCTCGTCGGTCACGGTGTCCTCGGCGCCCTGGCGGACCCAGTCGAACAGGGCCAGCAGGCTGTCGACGTACCAGCTGTCCAGGCCGTGGGCCTCGAGCCGCTCCCGGAAGCGTTCGGGGGGGACGTCCTCGTAGTCGACGGTGCTGGCGAAGACGGCGGAGATGCGGGCGGCCACGTCCGACATTCCGAGTGACTCGGGGCCGGTGACGGTGTAGAGGCGGTCCTCGTGGCCCTCGGTGGTGAGCGTGTGGGCCGCCACCGCCGCGACGTCGCTCGCCGCCACCAGTCCCACCCGGCCCTGCCCGGCGGGGACGGGCAGGGTCGCCTCGGTCCGCAGGATGTCGGCCGCGTGGAGCAGGTTCTCCATGTACAGCGTGGGTGCGAGGTACGTCGTCGGCAGGTCCAGGCCGTCCAGGTGCCGGGCGATCAGCCGGTGGTTCCGCATGAAGCCGACCTCGCACTCCGGGTCCTGGAAACCGTCCGCCGCGAGCTTGACGACGTGCGGACGTTGACCGGCGGTCACGAGGGCATCGAGAAAGCCGATCTCCAGCTCGGGCTGCTGCTCGAGTACCGGACTCAGCAGGAAGACCTCGTCGAATCCGCGGAGCACGTCGGCCGACGGAGGGCCGTCGAGAGTGCCGACCACGTGCTGCACCCCCGACGGCAGGTCGCCTGCCCTGGCCTCGACGCGGACCATCGCGGTCGCGGGTACGTCCGCGTCCGACAGCTGTTCCAGGAGGTGGAAGCCGACCCGCCCGGTGGCCCCCGTCACGAGGATCACCGTGGTCAGCCCATGACCTGGCGGAGGTCGTCGCCGAGGGCCATGCGCCGGGCCGCCGGCAACTGCGCCAGGCCAGGCAGGACGACGTCCGCCACCTGGCGCGCGTGCTCCCGGACGAGCTCCACCGTGGCGCGCATCCGGCTCGCGTCAACGTCCGGATTGAGGGCGTCCTGGTCGCGCAACTCGGCGAGCAGCTTCGCCTGCTGGTCGCGGACGCCGGCCACCGCATCCGGTGGCAGGGCGGCCCAGACGACCCGCTCCTCCGCCACGGCGTGCTCGAGCGTCTCCCGGACCACCCCGCCCCACCGCATCCGCGCAGCGTCCAGCCCCTGGGCGTCGAGCTGCGCGAGGATCTCCTCCAGAACCGCCTCGAGCTTGCTGTGCTCGTGCCGCAGGAAGTCGACGGCGTCACCCGCTGCCGGATCGTGCTCGGGCACGCTCTCTACGACCCCCTCGTCCTCGGCGCCCGCGTAGGGCAGGACGATCGGCGGGTCCTCCAGCACCGGATCCTCGGCCGGTTCGCCCGCTCCGGATCCCGCGGATGGTGTCTGCCCCTGTCCCGATCCCTCAGCTGTCACCGGTCGCTCCCGTCCCCGCTCGACGCCGCGGTGGTGCCCGGCACCGCGCGAGCCACGCCTACGGTCCGGCCGGGGTTGCCGGGGCGACGTGACGCGTCCGGTCACCTAAACCCCGCCACCCCCTTGTCCTTGAGCGGCCTGCGCGGAGGATGAAGACGACTCTCCCTCTCGGGAAGGACGCAGCATGCTGCCGTTTGCGCTTCTCGTGCGCCTGGATGCCCGTCCGGGCAAGGAGGACGAGGTCGAGCGCCTGCTTCATGACGCGCTCCCCCTGGTACAGCTGGAGCCGGCGACGGCCGAGTGGTACGCGCTGCGTCTGGGCCCGACGCAGTTCGCCGTGTTCGACGCCTTCCCGGACGAGGAGGCGCGTCAGACGCATCTGACGGGGGACGTCGTCAAGGTCTTCACCGAGCGGGCGGACGAACTGCTCACCGCACCGCCCCACGTCGAGCGGGCCGACGTCGTCGCGCACCGGATCATGCTCTAGGTCGCGGTCGTCCGCGGCCACTGACCGGAGGCAGGTGTCGGCATGACCGCCACCCTCGAGCTCGACGTCCCGCAGCCGGCGCTGCTGTTCGACCTCGACGGGACCCTCGTCGACTCCGTCTACCAGCACGTGATCGCCTGGCAGGAGGCGCTGGCGGAGTGCGGCATCGCGTTGTCGGTCTGGCGTATCCACCGGCGGATCGGCATGAGCGGCGGGCTGTTTCTGGACGCCCTGCAGCGGGAGACCAGGACCACCCTCGACGCGGCGACCCTGGCACGTCTCGCAACCCTGCACGCCGAGGCGTACCTGCGGCGGGCGGACGGCGTGGTGCCGCTGCCCGGGGCCCGGGAGCTGCTCCGCGTCCTGCACGACCGCGGCGTGCCGTTCGCGATCGCGACGAGCGGTGCCAGCCGGACGGCCGGCTCCGCCCTCAGCCTGCTGGAACTGCCCGATGACGTCCCGGTGGTGACACGAGATCTCGTGGAGCGGGCCAAGCCCGACCCGCACCTGTTCCTCGCCGCCGCGAAGCTGCTCGGGGTGGACCCGCGCCAGTCCTTCGTCATCGGGGACAGCGTCTGGGACCTGCTGGCCGCCCAGCGGGCCAACGCACTCGGCATCGGGCTGCTGTCCGGTGGCTACGGCCGCGAGGAGCTGCAGGCGGCCGGTGCGTACCGGGTCTACGCCGACCCGGCCGAGATGCTCAGCCGCCTGGAGGAGGTCGGCGTCCGCCCGGCGCGCGGCTGAGCCGTCAGGCCGTCCACCGGGACGGGACCACCGTGGTGGCGCCCGCGTCGTCCAGCTGCGCGACGAGTCCGGCGAGGGCGGCGGCGACCGCGCCGGCGCTGCTGGCGGGCATGGTGAACGGCAGGCGCAGCCGGCGGTCGTGGTGGCCGCCGAGGGTGAATCGCGGGCCCGCGGTCAGGCGTATCCCGTCCTGCTGGCCGAGCGTGGCGAGGCGCGTGCTGAACGCGCCGGGCAGCTCGTACCAGAGCACCATCCCGCCTCGGGGTACGGCGACCTGCCACGTGGGCAGGTGCTCCGCCATCGCCGCGACGAGGGCATCGCGCTGCTGCTGGAGCAGGCGCCGCCGGGCGGGCAGCACCTCGGCGGACCGGGCCAGCATCCGCACCGCCACCAGCTGGTCGAGCACCGGGCCGGCCAGGTCCTGCCCCGCCCGGCTCTGGGCCAGCCGGAGCACCAGCTCGGGCTCGGCACGCACCCAGCCGATCCGCAGCCCGGCCCAGAACGCCTTGCTCATCGATCCCAGCGTCACGACCCCCGGCCCGAGCGAGGCCAGCGGCGGGTGGTCCGGCGCGTCCGGGTGGCCCACGTCCACGAACGTCTCGTCGGCGACGACCACCGCGCCGCGGAGCGCGGCAAGAACCGCCCGGCGGCGCCTGCTGTCGGCGTGGAACCCCGTGGGGTTGTGGAAGTCGGGCGTCAGGTGGGCGACTTTGGCCGCTCCGGCGCGCACCGTCCGGTCCCACCCCTCGCTGTCGACGGGCAGCGGTACGGCGCGCAGCCGGTGTGCCACGACCGCGTCCAGGACGGCCGGGTAGGTCGGCTCCTCCACGAGCACCCGGTCGCCGGGGCGGGTGAGCGACCGCAGGAGCAGGTCCCAGCCGTGCAGCGCCCCGTTGGTCACGAGGATCTGCTCCACGGTGGTCCGCAGTCCGCGCGCGGACAGGTGGGCGGCGATCGCCTCCCGCAGGTCGGGCAGGCCGAGGGGGTGCAGTCCGTGCCCGGCCAGCAGCGGCCGGAGGTCGGCGGCTGCCTCGGTCACCGCGTCGAGCAGGACCGCCGGCGCGGGCAGTGCGGCCACGGTCAGGTCCAGCCTGTCGGCGCCGCTGGAGACCTCCGCCTCGGGCCGGGCCGGCCGGCCCGCCGGCAGTGCCACGCGGCTGCCCGCGCCGCGGGCGCTGTGCAGGTACCCGTCGGCACGCAACACGTCGTACGCCGCCGTCACGGTCGTGCGGCTCAGGCCCAGGACGGCGGCGAGCTCGCGTTCTGACGGCAGCCGGGCGCCGGCGGGCAGGCGCCCGTCGAGGGCCAGTCCGCGCAGGCCCGCCGCGACCGCGGCGTACGCCGGACCGGTCCCGGCGAGCGAGGGGCGCAGCAGGACCGTCAGGCGGGCGGCGCCGGCTCCGGCCATCAGGCCATCTCCTGTCACTTGGCTCTACTGGAACCAGACCAAGACTGCCACCTTGTCATGGTGATCACCGTGCTCGTTCTCCTGGTCCTGTTCGCCACCCTCGTCGGCGCCGACTCGCGCGACGGCCGGGACTGGCGGCCCACCCCGCCGTGGCCGGACCGCGACGTTGCCGTTGACACGGGGCGTGCCGACCTCGACCGCCTTCGTCCGTCGCGCAGGGCTCTCGGAGTGCGACGCCGTCGCCGAGCCGACCGCGCAGGTCTGCGCGTCCGAGCGGCCGAGCAGTCCGTGCGCGGCTAGGTCTGGTCGAGGGCTGCGTGGCCCCGCTCCACCAGCGCGGGCACCATGGCCCCGAGCCGGTCGAAGCCCTCGCCCGTCGTCAGGCCCTTCGTGTCCCGGTAGTGGATGCCCTCGAAGATGGCGGCGATCTTGTAGAAGGCGAAGCCCAGGTACCAGGGCAGGCCGGCCAGGTCGAGGCCGGTCTGGCGGCCGTACCGCTCCAGCAGGCGGCTGCTCGGCGGGAACCCCGGGACGTCGCCGGGAACGGCGGCCACCGGGCTGTCAAGGCCGACGATGCCGTCCCACCACGCGACCGCCGACGCCAGATCCGTCAGCGGGTCGCCGAGGGTGGCCATCTCCCAGTCGAGGACCGCGCGCACGTGCCCCGGCTCGTCCGGGTCGACGACGACGTTGTCGAGCCGGTAGTCGCCGTGCACGAGGGCGGAGCATTGCGGCGCGGGCACCGCCTGGCCCAGTCGGTCCCGCAGCTCCTCCAGGCCCGGCACGTGACGCGACGACGAGGCCGCGAGCTGCCTGGCCCAGCGGACGAGCTGCCGGTCGAGAAAGCCGTCCGGGCGGCCCAGGTCGCCCAGCCCGACGGCCTCCGGCGCCACGGCGTGCAGGCGGGCCAGGGTGTCCGCGAGTCCGTCCGCCAGGGTCGCGGCCTGGTCGGCGGACACCGCCCGCAGCTCCTCGTCCGACCGCAGGACCAGCCCGTCGACGAAGGACATCACGTAGAACGGCGCGCCGATGACGTCCGGATCCGCCTCCAGCAGGTGGGTCCGGGGCACCGGCACGTCCGTCCGTCGCAGCGCCGCCTGGACCCGGTACTCGCGCGCCATGTCGTGGGCGGTCTCCAGGACGTGGCCGAGCGGTGGCCGGCGCAGGACGAGCTGCACCGCCCCGTCGCTGAGCAGGTAGGTGAGGTTGGACCGCCCGCCGGCCAGCAGCCATGCGGTCAGGGGACCGTCGATCAGTCCGGGTACGGCACGCCGCAGATGGTCCTGCAGGACGGGCACATCGAGGCCGGGCAGGGACCCTGCCGGGTCCGGGGCGGTCACCACAGGTTCCGCGCCACGTCCTACGTACGCAGCTCGCGACGCAGGATCTTGCCCGTGACCGTCTTGGGCAGCTCCTCCATCAGCACGACCGTGCGGGGGTACTTGTAGGCGGCCAGGCGCTCCTTGCAGTGCGCGATGAGCTCCTCGGGCGTCGTCTGCGTGCCTGGGCGGAGGCTGACGAAGGCCTTGACCGTCTCGCCGCGCTTCTCGTCGGGGACGCCCACGACCGCTGCCTCGCGCACCGCCGGGTGCTCGGCGAGGACGTCCTCGACCTCACGCGGCCACACCTTGTAGCCGGACGCGTTGATCATGTCCTTCTTGCGGTCGACGATGAAGACCCAGCCCTCGGGACTCATGAAGCCGACGTCGCCGCTCTTGAGCGCGCCACCGGGCAGGTTGGCCGCCGTCTCGTCGGGCTTGCCCCAGTAGCCGGCGACGACCTGCGGCCCCTCGGCGACGATCTCGCCGACCTCGCCGAGCGGCACGTCGTTGCCGTCGTCGCCGACGATGCGCACGATCGTGTTCGGTGCCGGGACGCCCACGGACAGGGCACCGGAGGTCGGGTCCACCGGGGACGGCGCGCCGAACGGCGTCACCGTCATCGGCGAGGTGGTCTCCGTCAGGCCGTAGGCGTTGTGGACCTGGCGGCCGGTGGCGGCCAGGAAACCCTGCTCGGCTGTCGGGGAGATCGCCGCCCCGCCGGAGTAGACGACCTCGAACGACGAGAAGTCGTCCTTGCTGAACCCGGGGGCGTTCAGCAGGGCGCTGAAGGCGGTGATGGCGCCGATGGTGAAGGTCGGCCGGTGCTCGCGCAGCGCGTCGAGGACCACCTGCGGCTCGAACCGGTAGGCCAGGACGAGCGGCATCGGCGTGAGCAGACTGACCGCGATGTGCCCGATCAGCCCGGTGATGTGGAACAGCGGTGCCACCCCGAAGATCGAGCCGTCCGGCCGCAGCCCCATCCAGTCGCGGTAGACCTGCGCCGTGAACACGACGTTCCGATGGGTGTTCATCGCGCCCTTGGGCACGCCGGTCGTGCCGGACGTGTAGGTGAGGAACGCGACGTCGTCCAGCCCGAGCTGCACCGGTGGCGGGACCTGTCCCCGGTGCGCCGAGATCAGCTCGTTGATGTCGGTCGTGCCTTCGTGCCGCTGCCGGGTCAGGCCCTTGAACAGCCGCTCGTCAGCCCGCGTCTGGAAGTCCAGCTCGCTCGTGGTGAGCACCAGTCGCACGTCCGTGTCGGGGACGACCTCGCGCCCGACCTCGTCGTACAGCGTCTCCAGCGACAGCAGCACCGTCGCGCCGGAATCCTTGAGCAGGTAGGACAGCTCCCGCTGCCGGCTCATCGGGTTGATGGAGACCATCACCCCGCCGGCCTTCCAGGTCGCCACCATTGCGATGACGAACTGCGGCACGTTCTGGAGGTAGACCGCGAGGCGGTCCCCGGCAGCGAAGCCGTGTGCGAGCAGCCCGCTGGCCAGCGCGTCACTCAGCTCGTCCAGCTGCCGGCGGGTGACCGTGCCGTCGAAGTACCGCAGCGCGATCGCCGACGGGTCGCGCGCGACGCCGGCCCGGAACATGTCCAGGGCGCTGTCGTGCTCGAGCGTGTAGTCCGCCGGCTGACCGTCGTACAGAGCCAGCCAGGGACGGTCGTCGTACGCGCTCATGGTCGCTCTCTACTTGATCACGACGGGGTTGACGGGCGAGCCGCTCCCCTTGGCGACCTTCAGCGGAGCCGCGACGTAGAGGAAGGCGTACTGCCCGTCCGCGGCGCAGTCGTCGGCCAGCTGCTCGAGGTCGGCGATCTCGGTGAGGGTGACGCCGAGGTTGCGCATGAGGGCGTTGTGCAGCACGAGGGCGACGCCGTTCGACGGGTCCACGGTCACCTCGTTGGCGATGGTGTCGGTGACCAGGTTCGGGATCTCCATGTCCTGGAACCACGTCACCAGCTCGGGGCTGTAGACCAGGCCGGGCTCGCAGAAGCCCTCGTAGAACTTGTCGCCGAGGTCGTAGAAGAGCTTGAGGTAGTTGGTCCGGATGATGAGGATGTCGCGCGGCTGGATCGGGGTGCCCTGCGCCTCGGCGCAGGCGATGAGGTCCTCGTGCGTGAAGGTCTCGGCCGTGTCCAGGTTGTCCTTGCCACGGAAGCGGGCCATGTCGAGCAGCAGCCCGCGGCCCACGACGCCCCGCTGCGCGATCGGCTCGACGCTTGCCTTGTCCAAGCCGCCGACGGTGGTGCGCGCGTCGTAGCCGTTCCAGATCTGCCCGCCGTACCAGACGTGGCCCAGTGCGTCGTACTGGGTGGAGCCCTGCAGGAAGGCGTTGATCTTGTCGTCGGCGTAGTGCAGGCCGCCGGGGTAGACCGGCCCGTCCTCGCCGTCCCAGTTCGACTCGTCGAGGATCTGCGTCCGCTCCGCGGGGGTGCGCCCCGGCCACACCGGGTCGCCCTTCGGGTCACCGATGAGGCGCTGCAGCGTGAAGACCTTGCCCTGGCTCACCAGCCGCGCGGCGGCGAGCACCTGCTCCGGGCCGAGGTAGTTGAGCGAGCCGACCTCGTCGTCCGCACCCCACTTGCCCCAGTTGGTCGGGGAGTCCTTGAGCAGGTCGCCGAGGTACGGAGCGGTCTGGGTGGTCTCGGTCACGGGTCCTCCAGGCACGGGGCGCACACCCGAGCGATCGTTCGGGGGCGGTGGGGTGAGGAGCACTATGTAATGGGCGCCTGGTGATGTCAATCACAGTCCGGTGACGGGCGCGGAACGCCCGGGCAACAGCGGCCCACTACAGTTCGTTCAGCGCAGCTGAACGGAGCCGTACGTGGACGAACCCTTGTCGCCGCCAGATCCGCGGCTGGCGATCGGTGCGCGCGTGCGTGCCGCGCGGCGGTCGCGGGGCGTGAGCCTGCGACGGCTGGCGGCCCAGCTCGATGTCAGCCCGGCGACGCTCAGTGCGGTCGAGACCGGGCAGACCGGCCTCAGTGCGGTGCGGCTCGCGCGGGTCGCCGAACTGCTCGACGTTCCCGTGGGTCAGTTGCTGGTCCGCGCGCCGCAGCCGCCGGTGGACGCTCCGTCCTCGGCAACGGGCGGGCTGGAGGCGGACTGGCGGGAGTTCGGCCCGTTGGTGCTGGAGCCGTCGCTGGCGGGGGCGCTCGCCGCGTTCCTCGAGCTCGGCTACGCCGGGTCCACGATGCGTGACATCGGGCGCCGGGCCGGCCTGTCGGTGCCCGGGCTCTACCACCACCACGCCAGCAAGCAGGACCTGCTCGTCGCGCTGCTCGACCTGACGATGGACGACCTGCTCGCGCGCAGCCGGGCCGCCCGGGCCGAGGGTCGCGACCCGGTCGAGCGGTTCACTCTGCTCGTGCAGTGCCTGGCTCTCTTCCACACCCACCGGCGGGACCTCGGCTTCATCGGCGCCAGCGAGATGCGCAGTCTCGAGCCGGCGGCCCGGGCCCGGGTCACCGCCGCGCGTGTCGAGCAGCAGCGCCTTGTCGACGGCGAGGTCCTCCAGGCGTGCCGGGACGGCGCCTTCGCCACCCCCCGGCCGCGCGAGGCCGCTCGGGCCGTCGTCACGATGTGCACGGCGCTGCCGCAGTGGTTCTCCCACGACGGGCCGGCCAGCCCGGAGCAGATCGCGGGCCAGTACGTCGAGTTCGCGCTCGACCTCGTCCGGTACCAGGCGGGAGACGTTCAGGTCAGCTGAACGTCTTTCCGGCTGTTGCGTTGGGACGAGCCCACGCCTACGGTCGCTTCACCGAGCGATCGCTCGCCTGCCCGTCCGCCTGTCCGGAGGATCCGTGTCCGCTCCCGCGTCCAGCACCGCCCCGCTGCCCCCCGCCTCCGGCCGGGCCCAGGAGCTGTACGAGCTCATGGTCGGTTTCATGCGCGAGCAGGTGCTGCCCGGTGAGGCGTCGTACGCGGCGTACCGCCGGCAGGCCGGACCCGACGACCACGTCGTACCGCCGGTCGTCGAGGACCTCAAGCGCGAGGCCCAGCGGCTCGGGTTGTGGAACCTGTTCCTGCCGTCCGAGTCGGGGCTGACGCAGCTGGAGTACGCGCCGATCGCGGAGTTGTCCGGCTGGAGCAACGACCTGGCCCCGGAAGCGATCAACTGCCAGGCGCCGGACACCGGCAACATGGAGCTGTTGCACCTGCTCGGGACGCCGGAGCAGAAGCGCGACTGGCTCGAGCCCCTGCTGGCGGGACACATCCGCTCCGCGTTCGCGATGACCGAGCCCGACGTCGCCTCGTCGGACGCGACGAACATCGCCACCCGTATCGGACGCGACGGCGACTCCTACGTCATCACCGGCCGGAAGTGGTGGATCAGCGGTGCGGCCGACCCGCGGTGCCGGATCCTCATCGTGATGGGCAAGACCGACCCCGACGCGCCCAAGCACCTGCAGCAGTCCATGGTCCTCGTCCCGATGGACACCCCCGGCGTGACCGTGGTCCGCGACCTGACGATTCTCGGCCGTCATGACCAGCACGGTCACGTCGAGCTGAACTTCGACGGCGTGCGCGTACCGGTGAGCAACGTCGTCGGCCAGGAGGGCGGCGGGTTCGCCGCGGCGCAAGCCCGGCTCGGGCCCGGACGGATCCACCACTGCATGCGGGCGCTCGGTGCCGCCGAGCGCGCCCTGGCCCTCATGGTCGACCGGGCCAACAGCCGGGTCGCCTTCGGCCGGCCGCTCGCCGACCAGGGCGTCGTCCAGCAGCAGATCGCGGAGTCCCGGCTCGAGGTCGACCAGGCCCGCCTGCTGTGCCACCAGGCCTGTCACGTCATCGACACCCACGGCAACAAGGCGGCCCGGGACCTCGTCGCGATGGCCAAGGTCGCCGTACCCCGCGCGGCCACCAGGGTTATCGACCGGGCGATCCAGGTGCACGGCGGCGCCGGCGTCAGTGACGACACGCCCCTCGCGGCGATGTACTCCTGGCACCGCGCGATGCGCCTGTTCGACGGCCCGGACGAGGTGCACCTGCGCTCGCTGGCCCGCGCCGAGCTGGGCCGCACGCCGGTCCTGCCGGTCCGCTGACGCCGGTGTCCTGACCCGGAGGGGCCGGTTCCGCGAGGTGGCGAGGTGGCGAGCGAGCGGGTCAGCCGGCCGGCTCCGGCCACCGGCCGGACTCCGGCTCGATGCGGTCGTCCTGCCCGGGGTCGTCCGGGCTGTGGGCTCCGACCAGCCCCGTCTCGTACGCGAAGATCACCAGGTGCACCCGGTCGGGCAGGCCGAGCTTGGCGAGCAGGTGCCCGATGTGCGTCTTCACGCTGCTCTCCGCCACGTGCAGCAGCTTCGCGATTCGGGCGTTCGCGTGTCCCTGCGCCACGAGGCCGAGCACGACCAGCTCGCGTTCGGTGAGGCTCGCCGTCCGGTCCAGCTCCGGCGAGGCGACGCGCGGCAGGCGCCGGGCGTACCCGTCGAGCAGCCGGCGGGTGGCGGCCGGGGCGAGCAGGGCGCCGCCCGTGGCCAGGATCCGTACGGCATGCACCAGCTCGTCCGGGGTCGCGTCCTTCAGCAGGAAGCCGCTGGCCCCCGCACGTAGCGACTCGACGAGGTGCTCGTCGGAGTCGAACGTCGTGATCGCGAGCACGCGTGCCGGGGCCGGCTGCGCGGTCAGGCGGCGCATCGCGGAGATCCCGTCCAGGCGCGGCATGCGGATGTCCATGATGACCACGTCAGGGCGCAGTCGCTCGGCCATCTCCACGGCCTGGACGCCGTCCGCCGCCTCCCCGACCACCTGGATGTCAGACTCCGCGTCCAGCGACATGCGCAGCGCGGAGCGCATCAGCGGCTGATCGTCGGCGATCAGGACGGTGGTCGTGGCGTTGCGGTCCACCTCGAAGTCCCCCAGTGCGCGGAGCGACCTGGCGGTCGCCCGACAGGGCACGAGTCGTCTCGTGCCCTTAGGAGGAGGGCGCTTCTTCGCGGCTCGTACCGACAAGGGGTGCCTGGCCGCGGTCCGGTGGGTCGACCGGCTGCTGGCGCGGTTCGGGTACCCGTGGGGCCGGCCCCGGGGTCCCGCCGCGCAGGGGGAGCGCCACGCTGATGTGGAAGCCGCCGCCGTCCCCCCGGCCGTACGTCATACGCCCGCCGAGCAGGGCCACCCGCTGCTGCATGCCGATCAGTCCGTGCCCGGGGACGACCGCTGCGGCCGACCGCCGGCCGTCGTCATCGACGCTGAGCAGAAGCGTGTCGGACCGGTACTCGAGGACGGCGCACGCGCGGGCCGGTCCGGCGTGCTTGAGGGTGTTCGTGAGTGCCTCCTGGACGATCCGGTAGGCGCTCAGCTCCAGCCCCGCCGGGAGTGCCCGCGCTTCGCCTTGCACACGCAGGTCAACCGGCAGCCCGGATCGCTCGACGGCAGCGACGAGAGCGGGCAGCTGGGCCAATCCCGGCTGGGGCGCGCGGGTGTCCGGCTCACCGTCGCTGCCCAGGACGCCGAGCAGCCGCCGCATCTCGGTCAATCCCTCACGGCCGCTCGCCTCGATGGACACGAGCGCGGTGCGCGCGGCCTCCGGCTCCCGGGCGAACGCGCGCTGTGCGGCGCCGGCCTGCGCGACCATCACGCTGACGTTGTGCGACACGATGTCGTGCAGTTCCCGGGCGATGCGCGCGCGCTCGTCCTCCAGCGCCCGTTGGATCCGCTGCCGCTGCTCGCCGGCCAGGCGGACCGCCTCCTGCTCCAGCAGTGAGGCACTGAGCCGGTTCAGTCGTACGCCGTACCCCAGCAGCCAGGCGAACGCGGTCGTCAGGAGGTACGCGATGAACTCGTCCTCGGTCAGCGGACCCAGTTGCCCGGTATAGGCCAACGCGACCGCCGCGATGCTGCCCACCATGACGCCCATGGCCGTCGCCGAGATCGCGAACGGCCGGAGCACGGCAACGGTGTAGAGCGCGATGAGTTCGGCGAACGGCAGGGGGGTCGGCGCGTACTCCAGGACGTGGAAGGCGACGAACGAGACACACGTGGCGGCGAGGACGAGCACCGGCGCCCGGCGTCGCCAGAGCAGGGAACCCGTCGCCGTCAGGACCAGCACCACGCCGAGCAGGTCCGGCTCGTTGAACCGGACGCTCGTCTCCCCGGTCAGGCGGACCTGGGCCACCCGGTCGACCATGCTCATCAGCGCCACCCCGGTCACGAGCAGGGCGATCACCGCGTCGCCGAGCAGCGGGTGCAGGCGGTAGCCGGGCGGCCCGGCCAGCATCCCCGGCAGCCCCGGGTGGCGCGACCAGGTCACGGCTGCCGTCGGGTCCGGCGATGCGTCTTCGGCACCCTCCACGGGCGCAGGCTAGTGCGGCCCGGGCCACCTGGCACGGGTCATATCAGGGGGTGCCTCCACCGACAGGGGGAGGCCGCGACCACCTGCAGGAGGACGCGGTCCGGGCCCGCAGGGCGACGACGCGCCCGGCAGACCTTCCTAATCTCGGACAGCGCCGTACGGCGAGAGGTGGACCCGCATGATGCGCTCGATCGTCCTGGGGAGCCTGCGGTTCCGCCGCCTCGTGCTGGCCGCCGCCGCCGGGGTACTCCTCCTCGGCGTGCTGCAGCTCAGGGGCGCCTCGATCGACACGTATCCCGAGTTCGCCCCCGTGACCGTGCAGATCCAGACGGAGGCATTGGGCCTCTCGGCCACCGAGGTGGAGCAGCTCGTCACGGTGCCGCTGGAGCAGGACCTGCTCAACGGCGTGGCCTGGCTGGACACCATCAGCTCCGACTCCCAGCCGGGCCTGTCCTCGATCGAGCTGGTCTTCGAGCCGGGCACGGACGTGCTGAAGGCCCGGCAGGCCGTACAGGAGCGGTTGTCGCAGGCGCACGCGCTGCCGGCTGTCGGGAGCGCGCCCATCATGATCCAGCCGGTGGCAGCGACCAGCCGCGTGCAGATGGTCGGCCTGTCGTCCAGGCAGCTCTCTCTCATCGACATGTCCGTCCTCGCCCGGTGGAAGATCCGCCCGAAGCTCATGGGCATCCCGGGCGTCGCCAACGTGGCCATCTGGGGTCAGCGGGACCGGCAGCTGCAGGTGCAGGTGGACCCGGACCAGCTGCGCCGGAGGGGCGTCTCGCTGAGCCAGGTGATCGACTCCACCGGCAATGCGCTGTGGGTGTCCTCGCTGAACTTCCTGGAGGCCTCCACGCCCGGGACCGGCGGCTTCGTCGACACCCCGAACCAGCGGTTCGCGGTGCAGCACATCCTGCCGATCACGACACCGCAGGCGCTGGCGGCGGTGACCCTGGACGACGTCCAGGGGCGGCACCTCCGCCTGGGCGACGTGGCCCACGTGGTGGAGGACCACCAGCCGCTCATCGGCGATGCGGTGCGGCCGGACGGCAACGCGTTGATCCTCGTCGTCCAGAAGTTCCCCGAGGCCGACACGCTCGCGGTCAGCCGGGCGGTCGAGGGCGCACTGCGGTCGCTCGCCCCGGGGCTGGCCGGGGTCCAGATCGACACCGGGCTCTATCGGCCGGCCACCTTCCTCGACAGCGCGGTGGGGCACCTCGGTCGGGCAGGTGTACTCGGCCTGTTGCTCGCGGCCCTGGTGCTGTGTGTGCTGCTGCTGTCCTGGCGCGCGGCCCTGGTCCACCTCCTCTCCCTCGGGCTGGCGGCCGTCGCCGCGGTGTACGTCCTGTCGTTGCGCGGAGCGCCCCTGAACGCGATGGTGCTGGCCGGCCTGGTCGCGGCCCTCGCGGTGCTCGTGGACGATGTCGTGTTCGTCGTCGCCCAGGTGCGGCGACGGCTGCGGGACGCGGCGTCCGCGGGCGACACGACGCCGTCCCACCAGCTGCTGGCACGGGCCGTCACCGCCGCGTCGGGACCGACGGTCTACGCGACACTGATCCTGCTGCTCGCCGTCGCGCCGGTAGTCCTGCTCCGGGGCGTCGCCGGGGCGCTGTCCAGGCCGCTGGTCGTGTCGTACGCGGTCGCGATCGTCGTCTCCAGCGTCGTGGCGCTCACGGTGACGCCGGCGCTGTCCGCGCTGCTGCTGGACAAGGCCGG
Organism: Frankiales bacterium; assembly: GCA_025965475.1. GTDB lineage: Bacteria > Actinomycetota > Actinomycetes > Mycobacteriales > SCTD01 > RYN-124. The sequence continues at coordinate 16,402 of JAOPWV010000036.1, forward strand.
TCGAGGTCACGGTCGTAGTCGGGTAGCCCGGTGGGGCAGCGAGAAGGCCGGCGGCGGCATCGCGGCCTGGGCCGCACGGCCGCGCCGGGCGTACACCACCGCCGCCGTGCTCGCCGTGGTCGGGCTCCTCGCGCTCGGGCCCGGTCTCGTCCGCAGCAACAGCGTGCTGCCCACGTTGCAGGACCGCGGCCTGCTGATCCATCTGCGGACGGCGAGTGGGACCTCGCTGGCCGAGATGGATCGCATCACCCAGGCGGCGGCCCACGAGCTGCGGGCCGTACCGGGCGTGCGCGACGTCGGCGCCCATGTCGGCCGGGCGATCGCGTCCGACCAGGTGGTCGACGTGAACTCGGGCGAGATGTGGGTGGACGTGGCCCCCGGTGCCGACTACGCGGCCACCCGCAGCGCCGTCGCCGACGTGGTCGCCGGCTACCCCGGCCTGCGGACCGACGTCACGACGTACGCCGCGGATCAACTGCGCCAGGCCAGAGGTGCGACAACCGCACCCCTCGTCGTCCGCCTGTACGGGATCGACCTGACCGAACTGAACGCCACGGCGCAGCGGGTCCGCCAGATGCTCGCGAGCGTGCCCGGCGTGCGCGACCCGCGGGTGCAGGCGCAGCCCCGGCAGCCCTCGCTCGACGTTCACGTCGACCTGGCCAAGGCGGAGCGACACGGCCTCAAGCCGGGCGACGTGCGCCGCTCGGCCGCGACCCTGCTGTCCGGCCTGCAGGTCGGCAGCCTGTACGAGGACCAGAAGGTCTTCGACGTCGTCGTGTGGGGGATGCCGGCCGTCCGGCACAGCGCGGCCAGCGTCGAGAACCTGCTCATCGACACCCCGGAAGGCGGGTACGTGCGGCTCAGGGACGTGGCGGACGTGACCGTGCGGCCGATCGTCCCCGCGATCCACCACGACGCGACGGCCCGCAGCCTCGACGTGACGGCGGGTGTGGCCGGCAGCGCCGTTGCCGTGGCGGACGACGTGCGCGCCCGGCTCCAGCACCTGGCGATGCCGCTCGAGTACCACGCCGAGGTGCTCGCGCCGCAGGGCTGGCGGCAGGACGTCGGCCGCCTGCTCCCGTTCGGCCTCGCCGCGCTGCTCGGCATCTATCTGCTGCTGCAGGCGGCCTTCAGCAGCTGGCGGTTGCCGCTTCTCGTGTTCGCGGTGCTGCCCCTGGCCGCCGTCGGCGGCCTGGTCGTCGCCCCGTTCACCGGCGGTCTGGCGACCCTGGCCGGCGGGCTCGGGCTGCTCGCGGTCCTGGGTCTCACGCTCCGGCACCTGGTGCTGCTGATCACCAGGTACCGCGAGACGACGGGACCAGGGGCTGCGCCGGACGTCGTCCAGGTCACCCGGGACACGGCCGGCCCGATCCTGCTCGGCGCGCTGACCACGGCCGCAGTCCTTCTGCCCACCGCGCTCTACGGCCGGATGGCCGGCCTGGAGCTGCTCCAACCGTTCGCGGTCGTCATGCTCGGCGGCCTGATCACCTCGACCGGGGTCGTTCTGCTGGTCCTGCCAGCGCTGTTCCTGCGCTGGGGTCCCAGGGCTGCGGACGAGTCCGTGCCGGCTGTGCCGGCTGCTCCGGCCCAGCGCCAGGAGATGACCGCCCGCCCCTCCGGGAGGATCGGATGAGTCACGTCGACCGTCGACTCGCCGCTGCGCTCGGCGGCGCCGGGCTGCTGGCCCTGGCCGGTTGTGGCGGCACCACGGCGTCAGGTGCCGGGCCGAACGACCCGCCGTCGCGTCTGATCGCCGTACAGGGCGTCGAGCAGCGGGCCGTCGCTCTGACGGACCGGGCGCAGCGGCGGCTCGGGATCCGGACGGAGGCGGTCCGCACACCGGCCGCCGGCGAACACGGCACCAGCGTGATCCCGTTCGCCGCGCTGCTCTACGACCCGGAAGGTAAGACCTGGGCGTACGTCCTGACCGGCACGCGGACGTACCTGCGCCAACCGGTCAGCGTCCAGGACGTCGTCGGTGCCGATGTCCTGCTGGGCAGCGGCCCACCGGTCGGGACACCCGTGGTGACGGTCGGAGTTGCCGAGCTGTTCGGGACCGAGATGGGCGTGGAGGAGTGACAGGGGCCGCGGGCCGCCCGACGAGGCGGAGCCTGATGGGCTGGATCGTCGGGTCCAGCCTGAGGTTCCGGTACCTCGTGCTGGCGCTGGCCTGCGGGATGCTGACGCTCGGCACCGGCGCGTTGCCCGCGATGCGGGTGGACGTCTTCCCCGAGTTCGCCCCGCCCAGGGTGGAGGTGCAGACGGCCTGCCTGGGGCTGTCGACCTCCGATGTCGAGTCGTTGGTGACCGTCCCTCTCGAGCAGGCACTCAACGGCGTCGCGGACCTCGAGACGATGCGGTCCAAGTCCGTCCCGCAGCTGTCCTCGATCCAGATCCTCTTCAAGCAGGGGACGGATCTGCTCACCGCGCGGCAGCTGGTGCAGGAGCGCCTCGACTCGGTCGTCACCAGCCTGCCGACCTGGGCCGCCCCCCCGTTGATGCTGCCGCCGGTCTCCACCACCGGGCGGGTCATGCAGATCGGGATGTCCTCCAAGGACCACTCGCAGATCGCGATGTCCATGATGGCGTACTGGACCGTCCGGGCGCGCCTGCTCCGCGTGCCAGGCGTGGCGAACGTCGCCCTGTGGGGCGAGAAGCTGCGGATGATGCAGGTACAGGTCGATCCGGCGAAGATGAAGAAGCAGGACGTGAGCCTGCCCGCCGTGATGGAGGCGACCTCGGACGCCGTCGACTCAGGGCTGCTGAAGTTCTCCAGCGCCTCCGTCATCGGCACCGGCGGTGGTGTCGAAACGCCGAACCAGCGGCTGGATGTACGCCACGTCCTGCCCATCGTGACCCCGGCCGATCTCGCCCGGGTCCCGTTCGAGAGCAATCAGGACGGCCGGCGCGTCACCATCGGCGACGTCGCCACGGTGAAGGAGGACCACCAGCCGCTCATCGGTGACGCCGTCATCAACGACGGTCCCGGCCTGCTCCTCGTGGTGGAGAAACTTCCTTGGGCCAACACGCTGGAGCTGACCCGGGGCGTGGAGGAGGCGGTCAAGACCCTCCAACCCGGATTGCCCGGCATCACCTTCGACACGACGATCTTCCAGCAGTCGCGGTTCATCGACACGGCGATCCACAACCTCACGCAGTCGCTGCTGCTGGGATTCCTGCTCGTCGTGGTGATCCTCGGGCTGTTCCTGTTCGAGTGGCGGGTGGCGGTCATCAGCCTGCTGACCATTCCGCTGTCCCTGCTGGCCACCCTGCTCGTCCTCGCGGCCCGAGGCGCCACGGTGAACACGATGACGCTGGCCGGGCTCGTCATCGCCCTGGGCGCGGTGGTCGACGACGCGATCATCGACGTGGAGAACATCCTGAGGCGCCTGCGGCAGCAACGCCTCGCAGGCAGCACGGAGTCGACGTCCACGACGATCCTGCACGCCTCGCTCGAGGTGCGGAGTCCGATCGTCTACGCGACGCTGATCATCGTCGCGGCGGCCGTACCCGTGTTCCTGCTGCAGGGCCTGACCGGCGCGTTCTTCCGGCCGCTCGCGGTGTCGTACACGCTGGCGATCCTCGCGTCGATGGTCGTCGCCCTCACGGTGACGCCGGCGCTCTCCCTCATCCTGCTCCGGAACGCGCCGGTCGAGCGGCACGAGTCCCCGGTCGTCCGCATGCTGCAGGCCCGCTACTCCCGGCTGCTCTCGCGCATCGCCGCGCGTCCGCGCGGCGCGTACGCGACGTTCGGCGTCATCACCCTGACCGGCGTGCTGGTGCTCCCGTTGCTCGGCCAGTCGCTGTTCCCCGCCTTCAAGGAGCGGGACTTCCTCATGCACTGGGTGACAGAACCGGGGACGTCGGCAGCCGAGATGCAGCGCATCACCATCCGGGGCAGCCGGGAACTGCGCGCCATCCCCGGCGTGCGCAACTTCGGCTCCCACATCGGACAGGCCTTCCAGGGCGAGGAGGTCGTCGGCGTCAACTTCGGCGAGAACTGGGTCAGCGTCGACGAGTCAGCCGACTACGACAAGACGGTCGAGCACCTGCGCAAGGTCGTCGCGGGCTACCCCGGCATGTACCACGACGTGCTCACCTACCTGAACGAGCGGATCGAGGAGGTCCTCACCGGCGCCAAGGAACCGATCGTCGTCCGCATCTACGGCGAGAATCTGCAGGTGCTGCGGGACAAGGCCGACGAGGTGCGCGCGGCGATCGCGAAGGTGCCGGGTATCGGGGACGAGCACGTCGATCTCCAGGTCGACGTTCCGCAGATCCAGGTCGAGGTCGACCTCAAGAAAGCGGCGGCCTACGGGCTCAAGCCCGGCGACGTACGGCGTGCTGCCGCCACGCTGACCGCGGGTGAGGAGGTCGGCGACATCTTCCGCGCGGGCAAGGCCTACGACGTCGTCGTCTGGAGCACGCCCGGTACGCGGAGCAGCGTGTCCAGCATCAGCGACCTGATGCTGGACACCCCGACGGGCACGCGGGTCCCGCTCGGCAAGGTGGCCACGGTGGCGGTCCGCCCCAACCCGAACGTCATCGAGCGCGAGCACGACTCGCGGCGCATCGACGTCGGCGCCCAGGCCCGCGGGCGGGATCTCGGGTCGGTCTCGCGGGACGTCTCCGCCGCCGTGGCGAAGATCGGCTTCCCGCGCGGCTACCACGCGGAGGTGCTCGGGGAGTACAAGGAGCGGCAGGCCGCGCAGCGGCGCATGCTCGGACTGGGGGCGGCGGCGCTGCTCGCCATCCTCCTGCTGCTGCAGGCGTCGTTCCGCAGCTGGCGCCTGGCGCTGCTGGTCATGCTGACCTTGCCGATGGCATTGGTGGGCGGTGTGCTCGGCGCCTATGTCGGAGGCGGGATCATCTCGCTCGGCTCGCTCGTCGGCTTCTTCACCGTCTTCGGCATCGCGGCCCGCAACAGCATCCTGCTCATCAACCACTGCCAGTACCTCGAGGAGCACGAGGGCGAGCCGTTCGGTCCGGCTCTCGTGATCCGCGGCGCCCGCGAGCGCCTGTCTCCCATCCTCATGACCTCGCTGGCGACGGGCCTGGCACTGGTACCGCTCGTCGTCCTGGGAGACCGGCCCGGCCACGAGATCGAGCACCCGCTGGCCATCGTCATCCTCGGAGGCCTGGTCACGTCGACCCTGCTGAGCCTGTTCGTCGTCCCCTCTCTGTACTTGCGGTTCGCCCGTCCCGGGAGGTCCGCACGAGCCGCCCAGGAGGCCACATGAGGATGATCCGGCTGCAGTCCCCGCGACGCGCGGGATGGATCGCGCTGGGCGCCGCGCTCGCGGTGCAGATGGCCTCGGTGCCCCTGGCGGGGGCGGCGTCCACGGCTGCTCCGGCACCGACTGCCGCGAGCCCGTACTTCCCTCTCGTGCCCGGCAGCGAATACACCTACGAGGGGCAGTCGGCGGTCGGCAAGAAACTCGTGCCGCACAAGGTCGTCTTCACCGTGACCGACCTGACGAAGAGGATCAAGGGGGTCGACGCGACGCTCGGGTTCGACCAGGACGTCCTCAGTGGGCAGTTGACCGAGGCCGAACTGGCGTTCTTCGCGATCGCCCCGAACGCCGACGTACGTGCTCTCGGTGAGTACCCGGAGGAGTACAAGAACGGGAAGTTCGTCGGCGCCCCGAGTACCTGGTACGTCGGACATGCGGGGGCCAAGGAGGGGGTCCTGGTCCCGGGCGCGCCGAAACTCGGGCAGCCCCGCTTCTGGCAGGGCCTGTCGCGTTCGATCCAGTTCGGCGACCGCGGGCTCGTCGTGGACGTCGCGGCACATCAGTGCGTCCCGGTCGGCTGCTACGACGGGGTGGTCGTCGTGGACGAGTACAACACCTTCGACAAGGCCGGCGGGCATCAGCGCAAGTACTACGCGCCCCAGGTCGGCCTGATCAGGATCGCGCCGGTGGGCGGAGACGCGGAGGCGCTGAACCTGACCACCATCCGTCACCTCTGCGGCGCCGAACTGGATGCGGCACGGAGGGCGGCGCTGCGGCTCGACCGCCGGGGCTACACCGCGAGCACGGTGCACGCGCAGTTGCCGCACGCGAAGAAGACGGCCACGGCGGCCTGCTGAGCGCCGCCGCGAAGACCTAGGGCGCTCGCTGACGCGATCGGCGGCGCGTCCGGCACGCGGCGGCCTCATCTGACCTCCTGTCGGTAGTCCCTTCGGGGGATTCAGGACGTGGACGGCACATCAGTGCTCGCGTTCGGCGTTGTAGCGGCCGAAGAGGGTGTGCAGTCGCCGGCGAACCGCGCTGCTCGTGGAATCTGACCGGTGGGAGCAGCGGGCTCGTGAGCGGAGGCAGTCAGCTCAGCCGCCTGCGCGACCGCCGCCCGACGGTGACGCAGGTCGAACCGGTCATCCCGGTCGTCCTGGGTTGTCACGGAGCAGCCATCTGCGTCGTAGGGGTGGGACCCGCCTGGACGGGGGGTCCCTTCCTCCTGGTCATCGTGCTGGGGATCGCCGGGCTCCTCGGCTGGTCGTCCGACGGTGCACGTCTCGTGCGAGCCCTTGTGTGCACGGGCGCCGCGTTGAGCTTGTCCGTCCTCGAGCCGGTCCTCATCCCCTCGCTCCTCCAGTGGTACTACTGCGTCGCGGCCGTGTACTCGCTGGTCCTGGTGGGGCGCGCGGCCGCGGCCGTCGGCCCGCTGACAGGGCTCTGCTACCTGGCCCAGGTGGCCATGCTCTCCGGCAGGGTTCCGGCTGAGGTCGCCCTCCTGCGCGCCGGCGTGCTGTCCGCGCTGGGCCTTGCCACCTGGACGGCCGGGGTCGCCTACCGGGCTGCGGCGCGCGACGCCGAGGCGGGTCGGCGTGCGGCCGAACTCGCCGGTCTCGAGCTCATCCACGCGGCGACACACGACGAGCTGACCACGCTCCCGAACCGGGCGCTTCTCCATCAGCGGCTGAGCGCGGCGATGGAGGCGGGGACCCCGGCCGCCCTGCTGCTCATGGACCTCGACGGCTTCAAAGAGGTCAACGACACGTTGGGCCACCGCTACGGGGACGCGCTGCTGCTACAGGTCGGTGAGCGGCTCGCGTCGGTGGTGCGGCCCACGGAGACGGTCGCGCGACTCGGGGGAGATGAATTCGCCGTACTTCTGCCATGGGGGGACCTGGCGCGGGCGAACCAGGTGGCGGAACGTCTGCGGGACGCGCTGCAGGAACCGTTCCTGGTCGAGGAAGCCCTCATCGCGATCGATGCCAGCGTCGGGATCGCTCTGGCGCCGCTGCATGCGGTCGACGGTGACCGGCTTCTGCAGCTCGCCGACGTCGCGATGTACGACGCCAAGGCGAGCGGGGACGGCAGCACGGTCTACGACGCGGCGGTGGAGCGGCACACCGCGGACCGCCTGGTGCTCCTGGCCGAGCTGCGCGGAGCCGTCACCCGTGGCGAACTCGTCGTGGAGTACCAGCCCAGGATCAGCGCCGCCGGCGGCCATTCCGTCGGCATGGAGGCTCTGGTGCGGTGGGACCACCCGGTACGCGGCCGCATCATGCCGGACGTGTTCATCCCGCTCGCCGAGCGAAGCGGCTTCATCCGGCCGCTGACCGCGTTCGTGCTGGACGCCGCCCTCGGCCAATGCCGGATCTGGCGGGATGCAGGGCTGGGCCTGACCGTGTCGGTCAACCTGTCCGCACGCAACCTGCAGCAGGACGACCTTCCCGAGCAGGTGCGGGCCGCTCTCGCGCGACATGGTCTGACGCCGGCCTTCCTGGAGCTCGAGATCACGGAGAGCTTCCTCATGACCGATCCCGAGCGGGCCCGGACGCTCCTCACCGAGCTCTACGAGCTCGGCGTTCGTCTGTCCATCGACGACTTCGGTACGGGGATGTCCTCGCTGAGCTACCTCAAGAACCTTCCGGTCGAGGTACTGAAGATCGACAAGAGCTTCATCACGCACATGTTGGACGACGCCACCGACACGCTCATCGTCCGCGGCGTCATCAACCTCGCTGCGAGCATGGGTCTGCAGACCGTCGCCGAGGGCGTGGAGGACCGCGCGACACTCACGCGGTTGGGTGAGATCGGCTGCACGTACGCGCAGGGCTACCTGATCAGCCGGCCGCTCCCGGCACACGCGGTCGCCGCGTGGTGCCTGCTGCACCGTGAGCAGTCGGACGAGGTTCTCCTCAACGGTCAGACCGTCCTCGTCCATCACGGAGCGCTCGACAACGTCGCAACCAGGTAACTGGCAACTGCCCGCTGCGGGCCTATAGGACCAGTTCCTCGGCCGGCGCCCCCAACAGGTACCCCTGCGCGTAGTCGCAACCGAGTTCGATCAGCCGCGTGCGCTGGGCCGCCCTCTCCACGCCTTCCGCGGTCACCCGGAGGTTGAGGGCGTGCGCCATCTGGATCGTCGAGGCGACGATCGCGTCGTCCTCCGCGTCGTCGGGCAGGCCACGGACGAAATGCCCGTCCACCTTCAGCACCGTCACCGGGAGCCGCTTGAGGAGCAACAGGCTGGAGTAACCGGTCCCGAAGTCGTCGATGGCGAACGAGACGCCGAGGGCGTGGACCGCATGCAGCGTGGCGACCAGGCTGGGCGCGTCACCCATCAGGGCGGTCTCCGTCACCTCGAGGCAGAGTTGGCGCGCCGGCAGCCCACTGGCGCGCAGCGCTGCCGCCACCTGCTCGGCCAGGCGCGCTTCGCCCAGCTGCCGTGGTGACAGGTTCACGGCGATGATGAACTCGGGGTCGCGCCTCGCGCGCACTGCGGCGGCATGGCAGGCCTGTTCCAGAACCCAGGTGCCAAGCGCGTCGATCTGGCCGGTCTCCTCGGCGAGCGGGATGAACTCCGCCGGGGGGACGAGCTGTTCGCCTCGTCGCCACCGCAGCAGCGCTTCGGCGCCGTGGACGCGCCCGGTGCGCAGGTCGAACTGCGGTTGGTAGTGCACGCGCAACTCGCCGCGGTCCATCGCCGAGTGCAGGGCCGTCTCCATCTCCCAGCGGTGCTGGGTCCGCTGTTGCATCTCGACGTCGAAGACCTCGGCGCGGCGGCGCCCATGCTCCTTCGCGCGGTACAGCGCCGCGTCCGCGTCACGCATCAGCGTCTCGGCTGTGTCCGTCGCACCGTCGGCCAGCGCGATGCCGATGCTGACCGAGGTGTGTACGGTCCGGCCCTCGATGTGGAAGGGCGCCTCGAAGGCGTGCAGGACCCGGTCCGCGACCAGACCTACCGCGTGCTCGTCGTGTGCGTCCACGCAGACGAGGACGAACTCGTCACCGCCCGTGCGCGCCACGACGTCACCGGGCCGGACCACGTGCCGCAGCCGGTCGGCGACGGCCACGAGGAGGGCGTCGCCGGCGGCATGCCCCCACGAGTCGTTGATGGTCTTGAACCGGTCGAGGTCGCAGAACATCACCATCGGCCGGTCGTGCTCGCGCCGGGCCCGGTGCAACGCCGATTCCAGATGCGACTGCAGCAGCACGCGGTTGGCCAACCCGGTCAACGCATCGTGCAGGGACCGATAGGTCAGAGCTTGCCGCCCCCGGTCCCGTTCGATGGCAAGGGCCGCGAGCCGGGCGAAGGTGCGCAACACCTCCACCGCCTCCGGGTCCTCGAGGGGTTCGGGGGCGCAGACCAGCAGGCTCCCCAGCCGCGCGTCCCCACCGGAACTGAGCGGCTCGGTCCAGACCCGGTCCAGGCCCCGACTCTGGGAGAGAGCGGCGGCTGCGCGTGGGAGGCCCCGGGCCTCGACGGCCGGGACGTCGGAGCGGTGCAGCTCGCCTCCCTCACGCGCAGCGCGGGGCAACGACGGAACGGCCGTGCCGGCCAGCCCGGCAAGCTCCGGCGTCGCCACCAGGTGGCCCTCGCCTTGCTCGTCGCACACCACAAGCAGGGGGAGGGTGCCCGGGAGGTGTTCGGCGACCAGCAGCAGGACGCTCTGCAGGATGTCGCGCAGCGGATGGTCGCCGGCGATCAGCTCGAGGACGTGCGACTGGTCGGCCACGAGATGCTCGGCCCGAACCCGGTCGGAGACGTCGCGGGCGATCCCGGTGAGCTCGACGACGTCTCCGTGTCCGTCCCTGGTCAGTGCGTTGTGGTGCTCGGTCCACAACGTCGAACCATCCCGGCGCACCCATCGCAGCCGCAGGGGCTGGTTGAACAGCTCAGGGTCGGCGAAGGCGCGCTCGAGCAGCGGCCGGTCGCCCCGATGTACCAGAGACGCCGCGATCTCCGGATGGGCGTACAGCTCCTCCGGGCTGTAGCCGGTCAGCCGCACCGCGGCGGGGCTGGCATAGACCAGGCCGCGTTGGGGTGCGATGCGGTACCGGTACAGCAGATCCGGCGCCGCCGCGGCGTACTGCCGCAGCCGCTCCTCACTGAGGCGGAGCGCCTCCCGGTCCTGTTCCCAGTCCGTGATGTCGATGCCGGTGCCTACGACCTGGACGACCCCGTGGAGCGTGACGGTGGTGTTCGACCACGTGATCAGCCGGCGGCCGCCCTCGCGGGTCCGCCAGTGGTTCACGTGCCGGGCCTCGCGCACCCGGCCGCTGAGCAGGTCTTCGAGGACAGCCCCTGCCTGTTCGGCCTCCTCCTCCGGCAGGAGAAGGTCCAGTGCGTTGGCACCTCGCAGGTCGGCCGCGCTGAACCCGGTCGCCGCCTCGCACGCCCGGTTCCAGCGGACCAGTCGGCCCCCCGGATCCACGACGACCACCAGACAGCCTGCTGCGTCCAGGACCGCCTGTGAGAACTCCTGTTCGGAGTCCAGCCGCTGTTGCACTGCCCGCAGGTCGGCCACGTCCCAGGTCTGCGTGAGTATCAGCGCGTCACCGCTGCGGTGGTCGGAGACGACACTGCTCGTGACGAGCGCTGGGAGGACGCTCCCGTCGGGGAGCAGGTAGCGCAGCGGCAGCCGCGCCGCCTGCCGACCGGCACCCTGCCGCGCCTCGGCTGCGAGGGCGACACCGGCGTCATCCGGGTGGACGAGGTCGGCGAGGTTCAACGACAGCAGCTCCTCCCGGGGCCGGCGCAGGAGCCGGGCCAGCGCCGGGTTCGCATACCGCAACGCCCCGTCCAGCCCGGCAAAGGACACGCCCATGGCCACCCGTTCCAGCGCAAGCAGTGCGTCCGGCGCCCATTCGCCGCCACCCAGGCGCGTCCACTGCATCGGCCGGCTCCCTCCGCTGGCGGGTGCGCCGGAGGGAGCTCTCGTTCACTTCGGCGTACGGCCCGGGTACCCACGCTCGGGCGGACGACGCCAGGCCGACGGGCGCCGATCGTGGTCCGGTTGGCGGTATCTGCGCCGTGGTCGAGGCGCTCTCCCTACGAGGGGGGTGTGCTGCACAACCGCAGGGAGGCGCACGGAGGCGCAGGAGGCGCAGGATGGCACTCACGGACCCCAGGAGCGCGACCGCGTTGATCGGCCGCCGGGTGGTCGACCCGGCGGATGTGCCGATCGGCTCGTGCTCCGCAGTGTTCGCCGACGAAGACACCGGTGTGCCGCAGTGGCTCGCCGTCGCGTTGCCCGAGATGGACCGGATCGTCGTGGTGCCGCTGGATGCCGCCGTCGAAGCGGCAGACGACGTCAAGGTCGCGGTGGGCCGTGAAGCCGCGGCGTCGGCGCCGGTCCCCGGCTCCACCGATCGTCTGAGTACCGCTGATCAACGGTTGTTGTCAGGTCACTACCACCGTCCCGACATGCCGTCGCAGACGACGGCCAGCGTCCGGATGCGGGTCGGCGGCTCCGGCTTGCGGAGCGTCGACGCAATGCGCGCCGAAGCGTCCGGGGC
>JAOPWV010000049.1 GCA_025965475.1 Frankiales bacterium
GGCGGCTTCGGTGCCGCCGTACCCCTGGAGCAGAGCGACCTCGTGCTGTTCGCGGCGCGGTTGGCCGGGCCGCCGTTCCTGCAGGGCGAGCTGAGCGAGGTCGCGCGGGTGGTCGCCCTCGTGACGACCCTGGTCCGCAGCCTGGGCCGGGCGAGTCCGGTGCCGATGAGTTCGCTCACCGCCCAGCTGCTCGCGGAGAAGGCCGCCTGACTCAGTCCGCCGGCAGGCCGGCCGGGGCGCAGAGGAAGGCCACGACCCTGGCCACCGAGTTCGCGTGCCAGCGGCGGCCGCGTTCCGTCCTGCTGCCGGCGGCATTGAGCGCACCCGCGATCGTGTGCAGCGAGGCTCCGCCGAGGTGCAGTTCGACGATGCGCCGCTCGTCCTCGGTGCGCGGTGCGGGACGGGGCTCTGTCGACCGGGCTCCGAGACCGCGGAACCACTGCCGCTCGAGTTGCTCGTGGATGCGCGTGACGACCTCGGGGATCTGCTCCGCGGGAACGGCCGGCGACCACAGGTATCCCTGAGCCTGGTGGCACCCGAGTTCCTGCAGGGCGGCGAGCTGCTTCTCGGTCTCGACACCCTCGGCGGTGCAGGTCATGCCGACCGCCTGGGCGAGGCTGATGACGGACGCCACGATGGCCCGGTCGTCCGCGTTCTCCGTCATGCCCGCGACGAACGAGCGGTCGATCTTCAGCGAAGTCACCGGGAAGCGCCGCAGGTACGTGAGGGAGGAGTAGCCCGTACCGAAGTCGTCCAGGGCCAGGCGGACACCCAGCCGGCGCAGGGCGGCCAGTCGCTCCGTCGTCGAGGCGAGGTCGCCGAGGACGGCACTCTCGGTCACCTCGAGGATCAGCGACTCGGGCGGCGCACCGGTCGCGGCCAGCGTGCTGCTGACGAGGTCCACGATGCCCGGGTCGCCCATCTGGTGGGCGGACAGGTTCACCGCCACCTTCAGGCCCTGGTGGTCGGTGCCCGGCTGCGGCGCGCCCGCCCACCGGGCTGCCGCCTCGCAGGCCTGACGCAGGACCTGCGCCCCGAGTTCCAGCACCAGGTCGGTCTCCTCTGCGACCGGGATGAACTCGCTCGGTGACACCATGCCCCGCCGGGCATGGGTCCAGCGGGCGAGGCCTTCGACAGCACCGACCGTCGCCCGGGCCAGGTCGACGATCGGCTGGAAGTGCAGCTGCACCTCGCGCCGTTCGAGGGCATGCGTCAGGTCGGCGGTGAGCGCGATGCTGTCGCGGGCGGTACGTGCCTGCACCGGATCGCTGACCTGCACGGTCCCCGGCCCGACCAGCTTCGCCCGGCGACGGGCCGCCTCGGACGCGGCCACCAGGTCGGACGCGGCGCCGCTCCCGGACACCGCTGCCCCGGACGAGACGGTGATCGTCAGGGGGCCGCTCGACAGGTCGAACGGCTGGCCCAGCGCGGCGGCCAGCCGCTCGGCGAGCGCGGCCGCCGCGCTCACCCGCGGGGCCTCGGGTGCCAGCACGAGGTAGTGGTCCTCACCACCCCGCGCCACGGTGACCTCCGGGTCGACCTCGGCCAGCAGCCGCTGGGCGACCGCGCAGAGCAGTTCGTCGCCGACCGTGTGGCCGTAGCTGGCGTTGACGGCCCGGAACTCGTCGATGTCCAGGCACACGACAACGACGAAGGGCCCGGACCCGGCAGCCCGCTGGAGGGCCTGCTCGGTGCGGTCGAGGAACAGGGCCCGGTTGGGCAGCCTGGTGAGCCCGTCGTGCAGAGCCAGCTGGGCCAGCTCGGCCTCGTGCTGCTTGCGGCGGCTGATGTCCACCACGTTGGCGACCATGGCCCCGACGTCGGGATCCTCGAGCAGGTTGCTGAGGGTCTCCTGCATCCAGCGCCAGCTGCCGTCGGCGTGCCGGACCCGGCACTCGACGACGGCGTGCGGCAACTCCCCGCGCGCGACCCGTTGCCAGTGGTCCCGGAACAGCGCCCGGTCGTCGGGGTGGATGAGGTCGAACCCGTTGGCTCCGCTGATCTCCTCCATCCGCCAGCCGAGCTGCTTGGGCAGCGCGGAGGTCGCCGTCGAGATCACGCAGTTCGCGTCGGCGGTGTAGGCGATGTCGACCGCATTGAGCATGAGCGCCCGCCAGCGGGCCTCGGTGCGCTGCAGCGCCCGCTCGGCGTGCACCCGCTGGGTGATGTCCGCGTAGTGCACCGTCACGTACCAGGGCAGGCCCGACTCGCGGGTCAGCACCGTCAGCGTGATGGCCGCGTGTACGACGACGCCGTCGCCGCGCCGCAGCTGCCGTTCCGCCACCAGGCCTCGGCAGGCACCGTCCCGGATCTGGGCGAAGGTCTCGGCGGTGGCGGCGATGCCCTCCTCGACGACGTCGAGCACCGTGACGGGTCGTCCGACCAGGGCCATGCCTTGCGTCTGCACGTACTCGCACAGCGACCCGTTCACGGCCAGGAACTCACCGTCCAGGGAGACCAGTCCCATGGGCACCAGGGACTGAAGGAACCGTTCGGTGAACTGGATGCCGTAGGCCGGCCCCAGCTCCGGAATCTCGCCGACGGTCCGTGCGGCGGAGTGGACGACCCGGAGATCACGTGCCGTTCCTGGCGCAGCCCCGCGCGGGGGACTACTGCCTGGCACTGGACCTCCGCGTGTCGACGAGTGGCTCTTCTCCCGCTTCTGGTGAGATTCGTTGCTGGTAGGAGCGGTCTGTCCGACCTTGGTGGGCGAACACCGCATTCAGGCGGAGGCTCGCCGTGTGATCAACAACTCGGGCCGGGAGGTCCCAGGAGACGCGGCGTCGCGGGCGGGGATCACGCCAGATATGTCGGCTCTGGCCGGCCAGCACGCGCCCAAGTGTATGCAGCTGGCTGGAGTGGTGTAGAAACGCGCCGCAAGCCTCGCCTGCTCCTCTAGACCTCACGGGGGCGGGCGAGGCTTGCCCCGCACCGGGGCGACGGCCCACCGGCCAGGACATCGGCGGCGCTCAGTCCCCGGTTGGCCACTGCGGCAGCCACCGTCGCCAACCGCAGATTGCGGTTGCGCGCGTACTCCCTGAGCCGGGCGAACGCCCGCTCCATGTCCACCTTGCCAGCCTCCGACAGCACTCCCTTCGCCTGCTCGATGACCACCCGGCTGTCCAGCGCGGCCTGCAACTGATCCGTGAGCCTGCGGCTGGACCGCAGCGCGCACAGCTGCAGGATGCTGACGGCGGCGATGTCCGCCAAGGCCTGGGCCGTGCGCGCGTCCTCCTCGGACAGGCCGTGCGGGGCCGCGTAGAACAGGCTCAACGCGCCGATGCGCTGCTCCCCGAGGCGCATCGGGAAGGCGTGCACCGCGGAGTAGCCGAGGAGGCCGGGCGCTGCCGCCGGGGCCGACATCGCCACATCCAGGACGGTCATCCGCTCCCCCGAGTTCATGGCCTGCAGGCACGGGCCGTCGGACTCCTGAAACCGGAACAGCTCGACCAACCGGCTCTCGTCCTGCGCGGCCGCGAGCACCTCGACGCCGTCCTCGCGGTTCCTCACCACGATGCCTGCGGCCGACGCGCCGCCGACCTCGACGCAGGTGCGCACGAGTTCCTGCAGTGCGTCGAGCAGCGCCGCCTCGACAGCCAGTACGTCCTGTTCGGCCACCGGCTGTGCGTGGTGCCGATCGTCGCGCCAGCACAGTAGATCGGTGTGCTCACAGGCCCCCCGCCCCTGGGTCATCGGGACTCCTCGTCCGGGCACCGGCCGGGCAGGTGCCCGAGCCTCGCGCCGTGGTCGTACGGGTGGGGCACCTGCCCCGCATGCCTCTTCGGCTCTCTCTTTCGCCGTTCCGCACGACGACACCTGCCGGCACATCTGCCACATCCGCAACTTGCACGAAGACTGCATACTCCTGGCGCCGGAGGCCTTCGGGGATCCGTGCAAGCTCAGAGCAGCAGGTCGAACAGCTGCGTGGCACGCTCCCAGTGCTCCGAGCCAGGGTTCTTCATCTCCGGGTCGACGATCTTCATCGTGCGCGCGAGGGCGACGGTCAGACCGCCCGCAAGTGTCGGCAGGGCAGCCACGAGCCCGTCGCTGTACGTCACGTCAAGGGGTGGACGTGCGGTCAGCTGCTCCAGGACGGGCTTGAGCTCGACGTCGCCGTCCATCTTCTCGAACACGTGCATGCACTCCTGGAGTCCCTTGGTGACAGGGATGTCCCACAGTTCGAGGACGTCGCGGCCGTTGGCCTTGGCGACCGCCTGGCCGCGGACCAGCAGGTCCCCGATCTCGCCGTCGAGGAACTCGCTGAACCGCCGCAGGTCGTCCTTGTCGACGTCGACCCCCGCCGCGCTACGGAACAAGCGCTCGAACTTGGCTATGGCCATGACCGACATAGCCCCGCCTCTCTCAGTGTCTGAGTGGTGCCGTACCGGGCCCATGCCCAGCGTGCGGCCGCTGGACCGCGCGGACGACGACTGGGGGAAGAAGTGCCGACGTCCCACCGGTAGGTCGGCAGCAAGGGGGCACATCGAGTGATCGCCGACCCGGCTGGAGGGCCCCCGTCATGGAGTTCAGCGAGTTCGTCCGGACCGTCGCAGACCACACACAGCTCTCCCGGGAAGAGGCCGCCGATCTGTCCCGCGCCGTCCTCGAGGCCCTCGGCCAGCGCATCAGCGCGGGCGAGCTCCGTCAGCTCGGCGTCGAACTGCCGGACGAGCTGCGCGGCACGCCGCGCAAGCCCACGAAGAACGGCCACGGCCAGAAGTTCGGCCTGGTCGAACTCATCCAGCGGGTCAGCAAGCACACCGGGCTGAACAGCACCGAGGCCTTCAACGGCATCGTCGCCGTCCTGTCGACGCTGAGCGACGCAGTGAGCCCGAAGCAGTTCGATGACGTCCTGGCACAGCTGCCGGGCGACGTGACGGCGCTGGTGCGGTCACCTTCCTGA
>JAOPWV010000051.1 GCA_025965475.1 Frankiales bacterium
CCCGGGACTGCGGCGAGGCGCCGGGCGCCGCCGTGCTGGGCTGGGGCGCCGGAGAGCCGGCGGGCCGTGTCGGGGGGGAACGCCGCTGTGGCTCGCCGGTCTCGGTCACTCCTGGGGCTCCGTCTCGTCGACAGCCACACCGTCGTCTCCGGGCTCGTCCGCCTCGGTGTCGACTGCCGGGGTGGCGGCCGCGTCGACCACGCTCTCATCCTCAGGCGCCCCACCGTCGGCAGTGGGCTGCTCCCCGTCGGGCGTGTCGCCCCCCGGCGTCTCGTCGACGTCCGGCTCGCCGTTGTGGGCCACGGCGGCGACCGTACTGCCGCCCGAGAGTGAGATGAGCTTGACGCCCATCGTGGTGCGGGACGTCGGCCGGACCGGCTCCACGGAGACGCGGATGACGACACCGGTGCTCGTGATGGCGAACAGTTCGTCCGTCGGTCCCACGACCATCGCCCCGACGAGCGACCCGCGCCGCTCCTCGATCTTGGCCGTGAGGATCCCCGAGCCGCCCCGGCCCTGCAGGCGGTACTCCGACAGCGCCGTTCGCTTCACGAAACCGCCGTCGGTGACGACCATGAGCGACGCACCCTCCTCGTCCCGCGCGACCGACATCGACAGCAGCTCGTCGTCGCCCTTCATCCGCATGCCGATGACACCCGATGTCGCCCGGCCCATCGGGCGCAACGCCTCGTCGTCGGCGCGGAACCGGATCGACTGTGCCTTCCGGCTGACCAGGAGCAGGTCGTCGTCGGCGCTGATGAGCTGGGCGGCGATGAGCTCGTCGTCCTCGCGCAGGTTCAGCGCGATCAGGCCGCTGGAGCGCCCGTTGTCGAAGTCGCGCAGCGCCGTCTTCTTCACCAGGCCCCGCTTGGTGGCGAGCACGAGGTAGTCCGCGACCCCGTAGTCCTTGATGTCGATGACCTGCGCGATGTGCTCGTCGGGCTGGAAGGCGAGGATGTTCGCCACGTGCTGCCCCCGGCCGTTGCGGTTGGCTTCGGGGAGTTCGTGCGCTTTTGCCCGGTAGACCCGGCCCTTGTTGGTGAAGAACAGGATCCAGTGGTGGGTGTTCGTCACGAAGAAGCGCTCGACGATGTCGTCCTGCTTGAGCTGCGCCCCCTGCACTCCCCGTCCACCGCGGCGCTGCTGGCGGTACAGGTCGGTCTTCGTGCGCTTCGCGTAGCCACCGCGGGTGACCGTGACGACGACATCCTCCTGCGGGATGAAGTCCTCGGCGCTCATGTCGCCCTCGTACGGGATGATCCGGGTACGGCGCTCGTCGCCGTAGCGGTCGGTGATCTCGGCCAGTTCCTCGCCGATGATCGCGCGCTGCCGGCTCGGGCTGGCGAGGATCTCGTTGAGGTCGGCGATGCGGCCCTCGAGCTCGCCGGCCTCGTCGATGATGCGCTGGCGCTCCAACGCGGCGAGGCGGCGCAGCTGCATGTCGAGGATCGCGACGGCCTGGATCTCGTCGATCTCCAGCAGGGCCATCAGCTGGCTGCGTGCGGCGTCCGCCGACTCGGCAGCGCGGATCAGCGCAATGACGGCGTCAAGCTGGTCGAGGGCCTTGAGCAGGGCGCGCAGGATGTGCATGCGCTCCTCGGCCTTGCGCAGCTGGAAGCGCGTGCGCCGGACGATGACCTCGACCTGGTGGGCGATGTAGTAGCGGACGAACTCGTCCAGCCGCAGCGTGCGCGGCACCCCGTCGACGATGGCGAGCATGTTCGCGCCGAACGTCGTCTGCAGCTGGGTGTGCTTGTAGAGGTTGTTCAGCACGACCTTCGCGACGGCGTCGCGCTTGAGGACGATGACCAGCCGCTGGCCGGTCCGCTGGCTGCCCTCGTCCCGCACGTCGGCGATGCCGGCGATGCGGCCGTCGCGCACATGGTCGGCGATGGCCTCGGCGAGGTTGTCCGGGTTCACCTGGTAGGGCAGCTCGGTGACGACGAGGATCGTGCGGCCCTTCTTGTCCTCGTCGACCTCGATGACGGCCCGCATCCGGATCGACCCGCGGCCGGTCCGGTACGCCTCGTCGATGCCACCGCGTCCCACGATGAGCGCGCCGGTCGGGAAGTCCGGCCCCTGCACGCGTTCGATGAGCGCCTCCAGCAGCTCCTCGCCGCTGGCCTCCGGGTTCGCCAGGAACCACTGCACGCCGGCGGCGACCTCGCGCAGGTTGTGCGGCGGGATGTTCGTGGCCATGCCGACGGCGATGCCGGCTGACCCGTTCACCAACAGGTTGGGGATACGGCTGGGGAGGACGACGGGCTCGGAGCTGCGGCCGTCGTAGTTGGGGACGAACTCGACGGTGTCCTGGTCGATCTCGCGCAGCATCTCCATGGCGAGCGGTGCGAGTCGGGACTCGGTGTAGCGCATGGCCGCGGCGGGGTCGTTGCCGGGCGAGCCGAAGTTCCCGTTGCCGTCGACGAGCGGATAGCGCAGCGACCATGGCTGGGCGAGCCGCACCACGGTGTCGTAGATCGACGAGTCACCGTGGGGGTGATAGTTGCCCATGACGTCGCCGACGACGCGGGCGCACTTGAAGTAGCCCCGGTCCGGGCGGTAGCCGCCGTCGTACATCGCGTAGAGCACGCGGCGGTGCACCGGCTTCAGACCGTCCCGAACGTCGGGGAGCGCACGGCCGACGATGACCGACATCGCGTAGTCGAGGTACGAACGCTGCATCTCGACTTCGATGCCGACGGGTTCGACCCGGTCGTGGGGGGGCGGTGGGGGTACGACGTCGACCACAGGGGTCCTCTCCTAGGCGGACCGTTTCACGTGAAACGTGACGGCGGTTCGCGGTGGTTCAGCGTGAGCGGTGGTGCTGTTCCACGTGAAACGTGGAATGGGCGCCTCAGATGTCGAGGAAGCGGACGTCCTTGGCGTTGCGCTGGATGAAGTTGCGGCGCGCCTCGACGTCCTCCCCCATGAGCACGGAGAACAGGTTGTCCGCGGTCGCCGCGTCGTCCAGCGTCACCTGAAGCAGGACGCGCTGCGACGGGTCCATGGTCGTGGACCACAGTTCCTCGGCGTTCATCTCGCCGAGGCCCTTGAAGCGCTGCACGGCCTCGCCACTCTTCGGCAGCTTCTTGCCGGCCGCCTGGCCGGCCTCGATCAGGCCGTCGCGCTCGCGGTCCGAGTATGCGTACATGATCTCCCCGCCGTTCCACTTGATCTTGTACAGCGGGGGCTGGGCGAGGTAGACGTAACCGCCCTCGACCAGCGGCCGCATGAAGCGGAAGAGCAGCGTGAGCAGCAGGGTGCGGATGTGCTGGCCGTCGACGTCGGCGTCGGCCATGAGCACCACCTTGTGGTAGCGCAGCTTGCTCACGTCGAACTCTTCGTGGATGCCGGTCCCGAGGGCGGTGATCATCGCCTGGACCTCGTTGTTGTTGAGGACCCGGTCGATGCGTGCCTTCTCGACGTTCAGGATCTTCCCGCGGATCGGCAGGATGGCCTGCGTCTTCGAATCGCGGCCGCCCTTCGCCGAGCCACCGGCGCTGTCGCCCTCCACGACGTACAGCTCGGACTCGCGCGGGTCGGTCGACTGGCAGTCGGCCAGCTTGCCGGGCAGTGAGGACGACTCGAGCAGCCCCTTGCGGCGGGTGAGCTCACGCGCCTGACGGGCGGCGAGGCGGGCGCGCGCCGCCTGCGACGCCTTGAGGACGATCTGCTTGCCGTCCGTGGGGTTGCGGTCGAACCAGTCCTTGAGCCACTCCCCGGTGGCCTTCTGCACGAAGCTCTTGGCCTCGGAGTTGCCCAGCTTGGTCTTCGTCTGCCCCTCGAACTGCGGGTCGGCGATCTTCAGGCTGATGATGGCCGTCAGCCCCTCGCGGATGTCGGAGCCCTCGAGGTTGGTCTCCTTCTCCTTGATGTGGCCTTTGGAGCGCGCCCAGTCGTTGAACGTCTTGGTCAGCGCCGCACGGAACCCCTCCTCGTGGGTGCCGCCCTCGTGCGTGTTGATCGTGTTGGCGAAGGTGTAGACCGACTCGGTGTAGGAGTCGTTCCACTGCATCGCCACCTCGACCGTCATGCGCATGCCCGATGTCGTCTCGTCCGTGAAGCCGATGACGGTCGCGTGCACGGGCGTCTTGCTGCTGTTGAGGTGACGGACGTAGTCCTCGAGCCCGCCCGGATACCGGAAGACGTCCTCGACCGGCTCCTCGGGACGTTCGTCGCGCAGCGTGATGGACAGCCCCTTGTTGAGGAAGGCCATCTCCTGCAGCCGGCGGTGAAGCGTCTCGAGGGAGTACGCGGTGGTCTCGGTGAAGATGGTCGGGTCTGCCCAGAAGGCGAGGGTCGTCCCGGTCTCGTGGGTGGGGGCGCCCTTCTCCAGGGGCGTCGGCAGCGTGTTGAGGTACGTCTGCGTCCACGTGAACCCGTCGCGCCGGATCTCCACCTCGAGGCGGGTCGACAGCGCGTTGACCACCGCGGCGCCGACGCCGTGCAGGCCACCGGAGACGGCATAGCTCTCGCCATCGAACTTGCCGCCGGCGTGCAGCGTCGTCAGCACGACCTCGACGGCGGGGCGCTGCTCGACCGGGTGGATGTCGACCGGGATGCCGCGTCCGTTGTCGCTGACCCGTACACCACCGTCGGCCAGCAGCGTCACGACGATGGTGTCGCAGTAGCCGGCCAGGGCCTCGTCCACCGCGTTGTCGACGACCTCGTAGACGAGGTGGTGCAGTCCTCGCTCCCCGGTCGAGCCGATGTACATGCCGGGACGCTTGCGGACGGCCTCGAGTCCTTCGAGGACGGTGATCGACGAGGCGCTGTAGCCGGCGGGGGCCGCGGTGGTCCCCACGGTGGTCTCAGTCATACGGGGCAGGGCTCCGCTTCCTCCCGCGCAGGGCGGGCAGACGTCCGGCGCGATCGCGCGGGGTGTCCGGCACGGCAGCCGTGCATCTGCGGCTGACCGCTTCGGCCCGCGCGGCCCGGCGGCCTCCGTCGGCGGCGCCGACGGAGTGCAGCAGTGCGCTGGACTGGTCCGTGTCGTATCTGCGGAGTGTCCGCAGATTCTTCTCCCGTCGAGTGTAGTCCTCTACACGCGGGACAACGGCAAGAGCGGCCCTGTGGCGCCGCGTGGCGCGCTGACCCCCCTTGCGCGTGGGTACCCACGTACCCGGCATCCAGCGGGCCTACGGCCGCCAGATGCAGCAACGGGGCGACGTCAGCCGTACGTGTCGCGGGGTCCGCGGCCCTGTACCCGGCGCGGACCCTTGCGCCAGTCCGGCTGCGCCGGGCCGTGGACGACGATCGACGTGACCACGCCGTCGCCGACCTGGTCGCGGATCCGAGCCTGGATCGTCCGGGTGAGCAGACGCAACTGGGTCGCCCACGCGGAGGACTCCGCCACCAGGACCAGCTCGCCCTCGATCAGGCTGGACGGCCGGCAGTGGTCGCCGATCTCCGGCCCGACCAACCGGTCCCAGTTCGCGAGCACGCCGGCGGCGGTGGTCGTGTCCTCCCAGCCCCGCTCCGCCACCAGCCGAGAGATGGCCGCGCCGAAGCGCACCGGGTCGCGGGCGTCCGGTCCACTGCCGGACCGCTCGATGCCCGGTCGTGAACGACGGCGTGACGTGGCCGGCTGCCCCGGGGTCAGCCCCTTCGCCCTGGCCGCCGCGCGGGCCTGCGCCAGCGCGGCCCGCACCAGGTCCGGCCCCGTCAGCTCGACGGACGGTGTCGCCTCAGGTGCCTCGTCGTCAGCGGACACGCGTCACCGTCCCGGCGTGCACGTCGTACCGGCCCCCGGTGAGCGCCTCCGGCACGTCGTCCGCCACCGCGGCGGTGACCAGCACCTGCTGCGCACCACCGACGAGTTCCGCCAGCCGCTGCCGGCGGCCGACGTCGAGCTCGGCGAACACATCATCGAGGATGAGCACCGGCTCCCCGTCCGCACCGGGCGCATCCGCGCGCAGCAGGTTGTAGGAAGCCAGCCGCAGGGCCAGGGCCACCGACCACGACTCCCCGTGTGACGCGTAGCCCTTCACAGGCAGGCCGGCGAGCGTGAGCACGAGCTCGTCGCGGTGCGGTCCCACGAGCGACACACCCCGCTCGACCTCCTGGGGCCGCACCCTGGCCAGCTCCGAGAGCAGCGCCGCGGCGAGTACCTCGCGGCCGTCGTTCTCCGAGCCGAGCTCCGGCATCGCCTCACCCAGCGAGCTGCGGTAGGTCAGTTCGGTCTCGCCCTGTCCGGACGAGATCTCCTTGTAGGACGCGGCAACGTGCGGACGCAGCGCCTCCACCAGCTCCAAACGCGCGGCAAGAAGCTCCGAACCGGAGCCGGCCAGGTGCGCATCCCAGACGTCGAGCGTGCGCATGTCACCGCCGCCGCTGCGCTTCGCCAGGAACGCCGTCTTCAACAACGCGTTGCGCTGCTTGAGGACCCGCTCGTAGTCCGCCCGTACGCCGGCCAGCCGCGGCGCCCGCGCCACGAGCAGGTCGTCGAGGAACCGCCGGCGTTCCGACGGGTCACCGCGCACCAGAGACAGGTCCTCGGGGGCGAACAGCACGGTCCGCAGCAGGCCGAGGACCTCGCGGGCGCGGGGCACCGGCGCCCGGTTGATGCGCGCCCGGTTCGCCTTGCCCGGGTTGAGCTCGAGCTCGACGAGCGTGGTCCGCCCGTCCCGTTCGAGCCGGGTGCGCAGGACCGCCCGTTCCGCGCCTGCCCGCACCAGCGGCGCGTCCGTCGAGACCCGGTGCGAGCCGAGCGTCGCGACGTACCCGATCGCCTCGACGAGGTTCGTCTTGCCCTGTCCGTTCGCGCCCACCAGCGCCGTCGGACCCGGTCCGAGCTCGAGCTCGAGCGCGGACCAGGACCGGAAATCGGTGAGGGAGAGGGCGCTGACGTACACCTGTCAGGCGTCCGGCGGGGTACCGGCGACGCCCCGCTCGAGCCCACGTGCGGGGTCGCCCGCGGCAGCGACATCGGAACCAACAGCGGCACCGACATCGGCACCGGGGCTGTCCGCGCCCTTCTCCACCGAGCCGGCAGCCGACGTCACAGCGTGTCCGCCGAACTGGTTGCGCAAAGCCGCGATCATCTTCATCGCGGGCGGGTCGTCCTGCCGCGAGGAGAACCGCGCGTACAGCGACGCGGTGATGACCGGCAGCGGCACCGCGTGGTCGACAGCTGCCTGCACGGTCCAGCGACCCTCGCCAGAGTCCTCGGCGTAGCCGCGCAGCTCGGACAGGTCGTCGTCCTCCTTGAGCGCCCGCACCATGAGGTCGAGCAGCCAGGACCGGATGACCGTCCCCTTCTGCCAGCTCTCGATGACGGCCGGGACGTCGGTGACGACATCCGTCGCCATCATCAGCTCCCAGCCCTCGGCGTACGCCTGCATGAGGCCGTACTCGATGCCGTTGTGGACCATCTTCGCGAAGTGCCCGGCGCCGACGGGACCGGCGTGCACGAAGCCGGACTCCCCCTCGGGCTTGAGCGTGTCGAAGAACGGCTGGACCATCGCGACCTGCTCGGGCTCACCGCCGACCATGAGCGCGTAGCCCTCGGTCAGTCCCCACACACCACCGGACACACCCGCGTCGACGAAGCCGATGCCCTTCGGGGCGAGCTCCTTCGCGTGGCGCTGGTCGTCGGTGTAGCGAGAGTTGCCGCCGTCGACGATCACGTCGCCGGGAGCAAGCAGGCGACTGAGCGTGTCGATCGTGTGGTACGTCGGCTCACCCGCCGGCACCATCACCCAGACGACACGGGGCGCCTCGAGCGCCTCGACCAGCGCCTCGAGCGTGACGACGTCACGCGTGTCGGCGGACCGGTCGTACCCGACGACCGTGTGACCGCCGCGGCGCAGGCGTTCCGCCATGTTGCCGCCCATGCGTCCCAGGCCGATCATCCCGAGCGTGCCCATCCACCGCCTCCTCGCGAGTGCTGACGTGCTGATGTCTGGCGCCGGACCCTACCGACGCGGTGTCCTGCCGGCCGCGAGCGGTCAGCCGGAGAGGCGGACGGGCATGAGCAGGTACCGGTAGTCGGCCAGCGCCGGTGCGGTGCCGTCCCGCTTGCCGGTGAGCACCGCCGGCCGGGTCGGCCCGGTGAACGACAGGGTCGTCGCATCGGAGTCGACAGCCGCCAGGCCGTCGAGCAGGTACGCCGGGTTGAACGCGATCTGCAGCGGCTCGCCGCCCTCCCAGGCGCACTCCAGGCGCTCGGAGGCCTGCGCGTCGTCGGCCCCACCGGCTTCGAGGACCAGCCCGTCGGCGGAGAACCCGAGCCGGACCGGCGCGTTGCGCGCCGCCACGAGGGCGACCCGCTTGACGGCCTCGACGAGCTGCAGCGTCGGCACCTCGGCGGTGGCGGAGCTCTCGCTCGGCAGCAGCGAGCGGTACTTCGGGAACTCGCCCTCGAGCAGCCGGGACGTGGTGCGGCGCAGCGACGTGGCCGGGCCGCCCTCGAAGCCGATCATGCCTTCGCCGGCCGAGCCGGTGGCGAGGGCCAACGTGACCTCGGCGCCCCCGGTCAGCGCTTTGGCCGTCTCGGCGAGCGTGCGCGCCGGCACGAGCGCGGTGGCGGACAGCCCGGGCTGCTCCGGCCGCCAGGTCAGCGTGCGGACGGCCAGCCGGTAACGGTCGGTCGCCGCCATGGTCAGCTGCTCGCCCTCGATCTCCAGCCGTACGCCGGTGAGCACGGGCAACGTGTCATCACGGCCGGCGGCGATGGCGACCTGTCCGACCGCGGCGGCGAAGACGTCGCTCTCCAGCGAGCCGGTGGTCGTCGGCATGTCGGGCAGGGCCGGGTAGTCCTCGACCGGCAGCGTCGGCAGCGTGAAGCGGGCCGCACCGCAGGTGAGCACGACCCGGGTGCCCTCGAGGCGGAGGTCGACCGGCTGGGCCGGCAGGGAGCGCACGATGTCCGCGAGCAGGCGTCCCGGGACGAGTACCCGCCCTGCCTCAGCGACGGTGGCAGGCAGCTCGATGCGCGAGGAGACCTCGTAGTCGAACGCGGAGACGGCGAGCCCGTCGTCGCCCACCTCGAGCAGCAGGCCGAGCAGGACCTGCATCGGCGGACGGGCGGGCAGCGACCGCGCCGTCCAGACGACAGCGTCGGCGAGCGCGTCGCGCTCGACCCTGAGCTCCATGATCTGCCTTTCCTTGCGATTCACGCCGACCCTGCTGGGTCGGGACGGGCGGGGGGTCAGGGTGCCAGAGCGGCCTGGGGGGTGCGCAGTTGCGGACCGTCACCCACAGGTCGGGCAGGTCCTAAACCGGTCTGGGGGTTTCGGAGGAGAGATAACCCGTCGTCGTGTTAGGTCGGCGCCACGCTGTGGATCCAGCGAAGAACCCCAGCTCAGGCGGTGTGTCGCGTTGTGCGGCCACTGTGGACGCGCACCCCGTGCGACCGTGGACGGCGGTGGATGACGGCACCGTCGTCCCGCGCCGTCCACGAAGCGTGGCATTTCTCCACACAGTTGTCCCCAGCCTGTGCACTGGTCCTGTGACGCCCGTCACGACCGCCCTTTCGGGCCATGCGGAGGCCGTCGGGACGCACAGGCGGGTCATGACTGGCGTGACCTGGTCTTGATCCGGTTGGTGAGTTCGGCGACCTGGTTGTACGTCGCGCGTCGCTCCGACATCTGCCCGCGGATCTTGCGGTCCGCGTGTATGACCGTCGTGTGGTCGCGGCCGCCGAACATCTGGCCGATCTTCGGCAGCGACAGGTCGGTGAGCTCGCGGCACAGGTACATGGCGATCTGCCGGCCGGTGACGAGCACCCGCGACCGCGAGGACCCGCACAGGTCCTCCATGGTCAGCCCGAAGTACTCCGCCGTCGCCGCCATGATGGTCGCGCCGGTGATCTCCGGGCCGCCGTCGGCCGGGATGAGGTCCTTGAGCACGATCTCGGCCAGCGACAGGTCGACCGGCTGACGGTTCAGCGACGCGAACGCGGTGACGCGGATGAGCGCTCCCTCGAGCTCGCGGATGTTCGTCGCGATCTTCGAGGCGATGAACTCGAGCACGTCGGGCGGCGCCGCCAGCCGGTCCTGGGCGGCCTTCTTGCGCAGGATGGCGATGCGGGTCTCGAGGTCGGGCGGCTGCACGTCGGTGATCAGGCCCCACTCGAACCGCGTCCGCAGCCGGTCCTCCAGCGTGGACAGCTGCTTGGGCGGCCGGTCCGAGCTGATGACGATCTGCTTGTTCGCGTTGTGGAGCGTGTTGAACGTATGGAAGAACTCCTCCTGCGTCCGCTCCTTGTTCTCGAGGAACTGGATGTCGTCGACGAGCAGGATGTCGACGTCCCGGTAGCGGCGCTGGAACGCCTGTGCCTTGTCGTCGCGCAGGCTGTTGATGAAGTCGTTGGTGAACTCCTCGGAGCTCACGTAGCGGACCCGGGCGCCGGCGAACAGGTTCTGCGCGTAGTGCCCGATGGCGTGCAGCAGGTGGGTCTTGCCGAGCCCGGACTCGCCGTAGACGAAAAGCGGGTTGTACGCCTTGGCCGGGGCCTCCGCGACCGCGACCGCCGCAGCGTGCGCGAAGCGGTTCGAGGCGCCGATGACGAACGTCTCGAAGGTGTATTTCGGGTTCAGCCGGGCCGGCTCGGCGGCCTTGGCACCGCCGAACTGCCGGGACGGCGCATCCCCGTCGAAGGCCGGCCGGTCACGGCCGGTGCCCGGCAGCGCACGCACGTTGGAGAACCGGTCGTCCTCTCCCGCGTCATCCGCCTCGGGCCGCCGGGCGGGCTCGTCGTAGGAGCTCCCCGCGTCACTTCCGGCCGGGGTCGCGGACGAGGCGGGCGCGGGCTGGACGGTGACGGCGACCCGGATCTCCCGCCCATAGGCGGCGGACAGCGCGGCGGCGATCACCGGGCGGAGCCGGCTTTCCAGCACGTCCTTGGCGAAGTCGTTCGGCGCGGCGAGCAACGCGGTGTCCTCGACCAGGCCGAGCGGGCGGGTCAGAGCCACCCAGGCCCGGTGCTGCGGGGAGAGCTGCCCGTCGGACAACCCCTCCACCGCGCGGGTCCACACTTCGTCGAGCTCGAGGCCGGACGCGGCACTGTGGGCACTGTGAGCAGTGTGGGTGCCGTGGGCGCCGTGGGTGTTGCCCTGGACGTGGAGGTGCTCACCCGGGCCGTCGGGCGGGGGGCTGGAGCTGCTCGTCCCGGAGTACGGGTCGGTCAAGGGGTGATCCTTCGCAGCTCGGTCGATCGATGGCGGGGCGGAAGCGATCTGGCGATCGTGCCCGCCGTTCCCACCCCGTCCACATAGTTGTCCACAGCCTGTGGAGCGCTGACGAGGAGCTCGCGTCAGGGCATCCCGGCGGGACCGGACCCTTCGGCGGAGCGTGCCTGCCGAGACGATCCGGGCGGGCGGAGCGGGACCCTCGCGGGTCCGAACCGGCAGCACCCGCCGTGGAGACGACGAGGTGCAACCACCCGGAAACGACCGGGTGGCGGGGGAGGTCCGGTGCGGCGACGCTAACAGCCGCCGGACCGGCCTGCAAGAGTTGTCCACAGGCCGGACGGGGGTGTACACGCTCGCAAGGCGGCGTGTCTGGCGTCCGGTGTTTGACCCTCTGCCGGGCGGTCCGTACCTTGAGAAGGTCGTGTGCCCGCCGGGCGCCCGCCGAAGACCGTCAGAAGCAGCACCCAACGAGCAGGCCGCGCGGTTCACCCGCGTCGGGCCCCAGGAGCCGACCGCCGTGAGCAAGCGCACCTTCCAGCCGAACAACCGCCGTCGCGCGAAGACCCACGGCTTCCGTCTTCGTATGCAGACGCGGGCCGGCCGGGCCATCCTCGCCGCCCGTCGGCGCAAGGGCCGCGACGAGCTCTCGGCCTGACGCTCCGCCTGCGGACGTGCCGGGTCGACGACCCGGCACGTGACCGACCCTTTTCCCATCGCCTCGAGGACGGGCCCGTGCTACCGCCCGAGCACCGCCTGCGCCGCCGGACCGAGTTCACCGACGTCGTGCGCCGGGGCCGCCGGGCGTCGCGCCCGCTGCTCACGGTGCACCTGCTCGCCGGTGACCCGGCGGATGTGGCAGCGGAGCCCGCGCGCGCCGGTCTCGTGGTGAGCAAGGCCGTCGGGGGTTCGGTCGTCCGGCACCAGGTGTCCCGTCGACTTCGGCACCAGTTGCGCGACCTCGTGGACGCGCTCCCCGCCGGCACCCGCCTCGTCGTGCGCGCCGCTCCGGCCGCGGGCACCGCCGACAGCGCCTCCCTCGGGGCCGACCTGCGCGCGGCACTCGACCGCGTGACGCGGGCCGGCTCCGTCACACCCACTTCCACGTCAGCTTCCGCAGCTCCGTCCAGGCCTGCCGGGCCGATGCCCCGATGAGCCCTGTCGCGCGCGTCCTGGTCGCCGGCGTCTCGGCGTACCGCCGGCTGTTGTCCCCGCTGCTCGGTGCTCGCTGCCGGTTCGCACCGAGCTGCAGCGCCTACGCCGTGGAGGCACTCACCGTCCACGGCGCGGCGCGAGGCAGTTGGCTCGCGGTCCGGCGCATAGGCCGGTGCCATCCGTTCAACCCCGGCGGGCACGACCCGGTGCCCCCCGGACGTTCTTCGTCGGCCACCATGGATCCCACGGACCGTGCGCTCGTCCGTCCGCCCGCAGCACCGCTCACACGTCGTTCAGGAGCAACACAGTGAATGCGCTCATCGCGCTCATCGCCACACCCGTCGCCACGGTGCTCAAGGCGATTCACTCGTTCCTGTCCCTGTTCCTGCAGCCCAGCAGCGGTCCGGCCTGGGGCCTGTCGATCGTCCTGCTCACGGTGTGCGTCCGGCTGGTGCTCTTCCCGCTGTTCGTCAAGCAGATCAAGTCGCAGCGCCGCATGCAGGAGCTCGCGCCGAAGATCAAGGAGCTGCAGGCCAAGCACAAGGGCGACCGCGAGACGATGAACGTCGAGCTGATGAAGCTCTACAAGGACAACAACGCCAACCCGATCTCGGGCTGTCTCCCGCTGATCCTGCAGCTGCCGGTCTTCTTCGCGCTGTTCAGCGTCATCCGCGAGTTCAAGCCGGGGGCCAGCGCGAAGTACGGCCTGTCGGCGTCCGACCTGCTCGAGGGCGGCAAGGCCAAGATCTTCGGCGCCCCGATCTCCGCGGCCTTCAACAGCCCCTCGTCGCTGCTCCACCAGCTCGGCGGCTCCGGTACGACGGTCAAGGCCGTCGCGCTGATCATGATCGTGCTGATGGGTGCCACCACCTTCTGGACCCAGCGCCAGATGATGGCTCGCGCGGGCGCCGCGGTGGACAAGCAGCAGCAGCAGATCCAGAAGTTCATGCTCTACGTGCTGCCGCTGTCGTTCGCGGTGTTCGGCATCAACTTCCCGGTCGGCGTCCTGCTCTACTGGCTCACGACGAACCTGTGGTCCATGGGCCAGCAGGCCTGGGTCATCAAGCGCATGCCGCCGGTGGTCGTCGGAGCCACGCCGGCCCTCAGCACGAAGCTGGCCGAGGGTCGTCGCGGCCTGTTCGGCGGGCGGGCCCCCAAGGCGATCGACGCTGCTGGCGACACGACCGACACCACCGAGGCGCCGGTCTCGGACGAGCCGCCGGTGGCAACCGCGCCGCGGCCGTCGACCTCCCCCGCGCCTGCGGGCGGCGGTCAGAGCTCCCGGCGCGCCGCCGGTACCCGCAAGAACAAGAAGCGCGGCCGTCGCTAGCCGCTCCCGCAGACCCCGCGTCGAACGACGCACACGCACTCCACGCGAGAAGGACCGAGACATCTGTGAGTGAGACCGAGAGCACCGAGCAGGACCTGCTCGTCCGTGAGGGCGACATCGCCGGCGACTATCTCGAGCGACTGCTCGACATCGCCGACGTGGACGGGGACATCGACATGGATGTCGAGGGCGACCGGGCCGTCGTCGCGATCGTCGGCGACGGGCTCGATGCCCTCGTCGGCCCGAACGGGGCGACGCTCGACGCGCTCCAGGAGCTGACCCGGCTGGCCGTCATCCAGCAGACCGGGGTGCGCAGCCGGCTCATGCTGGACATCGGCGGCTGGCGTGCCAAGCGCAAGGCGGAGCTGACCGAGGTCGGGACGCGGGCGGCCAAGCGCGTGCTCGAGTCCGGTGAGCCGGTCTCCCTCGCGGCCATGACGCCGTTCGAGCGCAAGATCGTGCACGACGCGGTCGCGCTCGTCGAGGGGGTCGTCAGCGAGTCGGAGGGCGTCGAGCCGGAGCGGCGCGTGGTGGTCCTGCCCGACGGCAGTTGATGACCAGCCCTCTGCTCGAGCTGCCGGCGACACCGGCCGCAGCTGTCGAGGTCTTCGGTGACCGGCTGCTGCTCGCGGAGCGGTACGTCGCACTGCTGGCCGGTGCCGGTGTCGAGCGCGGGCTCATCGGCCCGCGCGAGACCCCGCGCCTGTGGGAGCGCCACATCCTCAACTGCGCCGGTCTCGCGGATCTGCCCGACGAGGGCGACACCGTGCTGGACCTGGGGTCCGGCGCCGGCCTGCCCGGCCTCGTGCTCGCGCTGCGCCGGCCCGACATCGAGGTCGTGCTCGTCGAGGCGCTGCAGCGCCGGGCCACGTTCCTCGCGGAGGCGGTCGAGCATCTCGGTCTGACCAACGTCACGGTGCGGCGGGCGCGCGGCGAGGAGCTCGTCGGCACCATCGAGGTGGACGTCGTGACGGCCCGTGCGGTGGCTCCGCTCGAGCGCCTCGGCGGCTGGGCGCTGCCGCTGCTGCGCAGCCATGGCCGGTTGCTGGCCCTGAAGGGTGAGCAGGCCGACGCAGAGCTGGCCGCGGCTCGTCCCGCGCTGCGCAAGGCTGGAGCGGTCGAGGCGGAGGTCGTCATGGTCGGGAACGCCGAGCAGCTCACCGAGGCGCGGGTCGTGGTCGTGACCCGCGGAGTCGCGTCCAGTCGTCGCTCCGCGAAGCGACCCCGATGACCGGCATCGGCTGGCCGGACGACGAGCCACAGACACCCTCACCGGAGACACCCGAGCCGCAGGGCCCGCTGGGCTGGCCGCCGGATCCGTCCCCGATCGAGCCGCCGCACGAACCGCCGGCCCAGCTTCCCCCGGTACCCGTCGTCGACAGCCCACCGGAGGCCACCGTCCCTGATTACCGCCCCATCGACCTCGCGCCAGCCGCATCTGTGGTGACCGCCGAACCGGCGTCCGCTGAGCCCGTACCGGCCGAACCCGGCTCGGCCGGCCCCGTGCTGCCTGCTGAACCCGTCGAGCCGCCGGTCGCGCCGGTTGTCGAGGCCCGCGTCCCCGAGCCCGTCGAGCGGATCCGCGCCGTACTGCGCGACGAGCCGGGTGCCTCGCTCCCCCGGCTCGAGGGCGACGACACCCCGATCGGCGTGGCGGCCGCGGCCGCCGTACGCGTCCTGAACCCCGGCGGGCGCGACGACTTCCCCCGGCCGGCCCGTCGTCGCATCCTCACCATCGCGAACCAGAAGGGCGGGGTCGGCAAGACCACGAGCACCGTCAACCTGGCGGCCGCGCTGGCGCTGCACGGGGCGCAGGTGCTGGTCATCGACCTCGACCCGCAGGGCAACGCGTCGACCGGCATGGGCGTGGACCACCACGCCGGCGTGCCGAGCATCTACGACGTGCTGCTCGACGACGTCCCGATCGCCGACGTGGTGCAGCGGGCCGAGGGCGTGCCGCGGCTGCGGTGCGTCCCCGCGACGATCGACCTGGCCGGCGCCGAGATCGAGCTGGTCAGCATCGTGGCCCGCGAGTCCCGGCTGCAGCGCGCCATCGCGGCGTACTGCGACGGCCCGGGCTCGGACGTCGATTACGTGCTCGTCGACTGCCCGCCGTCGCTCGGTCTGCTCACCCTCAACGCGATGGTGGCGACCGAGGAGGTGCTGATCCCGATCCAGTGCGAGTACTACGCGCTCGAGGGCCTCGGCCAGCTGCTCAAGACGATCGAGCTGGTCCGGGCGAACCTCAACCCGAAGCTGTCGGTCTCGACCATCCTGCTGACGATGTACGACGCGCGCACCAAGCTGGCCGACCAGGTGGCGAACGAGGTGCGCAGCCACTTCGGTGACACCGTCCTGGCGACGACGATCCCGCGCAGCGTCCGGGTGTCCGAGGCGCCGGGCTACGGCCAGTCCGTGGTCACGTACGACCCCGGTTCGCGCGGCTCGATCGCCTATCTCGAGGCCGCCCGTGAGATCGCCGTCCGCGGCGCAGAGAGGACCACGCCGTGAGCGCTGCCCGCACCGGCGGACTCGGCCGGGGCCTGGGTGCCCTGATCCCGACGGCCTCGTCGGTCGCGGCCCGGGACGGCGAGCCGCAGCCCGTCGAGGGTGCCCGGTTCGCCGAGATCCCGATCGGCGACATCGCGCCGAACAAGCTGCAGCCGCGTACCCACTTCGACGAGGAGGCACTGGCCGAGCTCGTCGTGTCGATCCGCGAGGTCGGGCTGCTCCAGCCGATCGTCGTGCGCGAGACCGGGCCGGACCAGTACGAGCTCGTGATGGGCGAGCGCCGGCTGCGCGCGTCCAAGCAGGCGGGCGTCGAGAAGATCCCGGCGATCATCCGGGACACCGGCGACGACGACATGCTGCGCGACGCGTTGCTGGAGAACCTGCACCGCCAGCAGCTGAACCCGCTCGAGGAGGCCGCGGCGTACGCGCAACTGCTGGCCGACTTCGGCGCGACGCACGAGGAGCTGGCCAGCCGCATCGGCCGGTCCCGGCCGCAGATCAGCAACACGATCCGGCTGCTCGGCCTGCCGCCGGCGGTTCAGCGCCGGGTCGCGGCCGGCGTCCTCTCGGCCGGGCACGCCCGCGCCATCCTCGGCCTCGGCTCGCCCGAGGCGCAGGAGCGGATGGCCGAGCGCGTCGTCGCCGAGGGCCTGTCGGTGCGCAGCGTCGAGGAGGCCGTGTCGCTCGCCTCGGTCTCCCCCGACGACGAGTCCACTGCCCGCCGTACCCGGGCCCGGCGTCCGGTGCCGCCGGCCGTCGGTGAGGTGGTCGACCGGCTCAGCGACCGGCTCGAGACCCGGGTGAAGGTCGACATGGGCCGGGCCAAGGGCAAGCTGACGATCGAGTTCGCCTCGGCCGAGGACCTGCAGCGGATCGCCGCCGTCATCGAAGGCCGCACCCCGCCCTTGGCGTGATCATGGGCTTGCGAGGGCGCTGGCTGTAACGACCAGGCCCAGCGAGCCCATGATCACCAGGGGAGGCGGGTGGGGTCAGCCGCGGGTGGCGGCCCGGCGGAGCAGGTCCGCCAGCACCTCGCCGACGTCGAGCCCGTCGGCCTCGACGGCCATCGGCAGCAGCGACGTCTCGGTCATCCCGGGCGCGACGTTGACCTCGAGCAGCTGGACGACGCCCTCCGCGTCGACGACCAGGTCGACCCGGGACAGGTCGCGCAGACCGAGGGCCACGTGGGCCGCGACCGCCACGCGGGACACCTCGGTCGCCGCAGCCTCCGACAGGCGGGCCGGGGCGAAGTACTCGGTGGCGCCGGCCGTGTAGCGGGCCGTGAAGTCGTAGACGCCCGACAGCGGGCGCACCTCGACGGCGGGCAGGGCCCGCGGCCCGTCGGGCCCGTCGAGCACCGTGACGGCGACCTCGGTACCGGTGACGAACTGCTCGATGAGCGCCGCTTCGCCGTACGAGAAGCACTGCACCATCGCGGCCGGCAGGTCGGCGGCCTTCTCGACGGCGGTGGCCCCGAGTGCCGAGCCGCCGCGGGCCGGCTTGACCATCAGTGGCAGCCCGAGGTGGTCGACGATGCGGTCCAGTACCGCCTGCGCGCCGAGCTCCCGGAACGCCGCGTGCGGCAGCGTCACCGACCGCGGCGTCGCGAGGCCGGCGCTCCTGGCGGCCGCCTTCGCGGTCGGCTTGTCCCAGGCGGCCCGGCAGGCGTCCGGCGTCGAGCCGACGTACGGCACCTCGGCCAGCTCCAGCACCTGTCGCAGCGCGCCGTCCTCCCCGGCGCCACCGTGCAGGGCGATGAGCACCGCGTCGTACGCGTTGTCCGACAGGGTCGTGAGCAGCGAGGCGTCGGCGTCGCGGACCTCCACGTCCTCACCGATCGAGCGCAGCGCGTCGGTGACCCGGCGACCCGAGCGCAGCGAGACATCGCGCTCGTGGGAGAGCCCGCCGGCGAGCACCAGCCAGGTCATGCGACGTCCGGTGCGGGCGTGCCGGCCTGTCCACGACCGAGGCGTGGCGGCTGGATGGTGGGGCCGAACGTCTCGAGCAGCTCGAGCTCCTGCTCCATGACGCCGGCCAGGCGGCGGACACCCTCACGGATCCGCTCGGGCTCGGGGAAGCAGTACGACAGGCGCATGTCCCGTCCCCCCTGGCCGTCGGCGTAGAAGCCGACGCCGGGCACGTACGCGATCCGGGAGGTCAGTGCCCGCGGCTGCATCACCTTGCTGTCCAACCCTTCCGGCAACGTGAGCCAGACGTAGAACCCGCCCGTCGGCCTGGTCCACGTAGTGCCCTCGGGCATCAGCTGGGTGAGCGCGTCGAGCGTCGCGTCCCGGCGCTCGCGGTACAGGTCGCGGAAGACCCCGACCTGCCCCTGCCAGTCCTGGCTCGTGAGGTACTCGGCGACGACCAGCTGGTTGAGCTGCGGCGGGCACAGCACGCTGGCCTCGCTGGCCAGGACGAGCTTCTCGCGCACGGCGTGCGGCGCGAGCACCCAGCCGACCCGCAGCCCGGGGGCGAAGGTCTTGGAGAACGAGCCGAGATAGACGACGTCGTCCTCGCCGCCGCGGCCGCGGATGGCCGGGACCGGCGGCCCGTCGAAACCGAGCAGGCCGTACGGGTTGTCCTCGAGGACGAGCAGGCCGGCCTCCTGGCAGATGGCCAACACCTCGTCGCGGCGCGCGTCGGAGAGCGAGACGCCCGCCGGGTTGTGGAAGTTCGGGATCGTGTACAGGAACTTGACCGTCTTGCCGGCGGCCTTCGCCGCCGCGATGGCCTCGCGCAGGGCGGCCGGGATGAGTCCGTCGTCGTCCATGGCGATGTGCACGACGTCCGCCTGGTAGGCAGCGAAGGTGCCGAGCGCTCCGACGTACGACGGGGCCTCGGCGAGCACCACGTCACCGGGGTCGCAGAAGATGCGGGTCACCAGGTCCAGCGCCTGCTGGGATCCGACCGTCACGACCACGTCGTCGGGCGAGGCGGAGATGCCCTCGAGCGCCATGACCTCGCAGATCAGCTCGCGCAGCACCGGGTCGCCCTGGCCTGAGCCGTACTGGAGAGCCTGCGCGCCGCGGGTCGCCATCAGGTCCGACATGAGCTTGCCGACCGCGTCGAGGGGCAGGGCCGTCGTGTAGGGCATCCCGCCGGCCAGGCTGACGACCTCGGGCCGGGATGCCACGGCGAACAGGGCCCGGATCTCGGAGGCGGTCATGCCGCGGGTGCGTTCGGCGTAGCGGTCGGTGAAGGCGTCGAGAGTATGTCCGACCCCCTGACCTGGGCGTCCTTCCATGCGGCGAGGCTACCCGCCGGCCCGGCCCACCTCTTCTCGTTTTCGACCCACGTCGTTACGCTGCGAGCCGTGAGCCGCCTGCCCCCGCACCGCCCGAGCGGTCGGGCCGTGCGTCGTACCGGCCTGGGGCTGGTCCTGGGAGCGGTGGGCGGCTGGTTGGCCGGTCTGTTGAGAGCACCGAAGGAATGAGCAGTCGACCATGAGTCGCCGGGCGGTCAACATCACCCTCGACAACCTCGACGACCTCCCCGGCCGGTGTCGCAAGTGCGTCTTCTGGCAGCTCGACCCGGTCGCGCTCGAGCGCGCGCTGGAGGCCGGCGACACCGAGTTCGAGAAGGAGTCGTGGGTCTCGTCGACCCTGCTGGAGTGGGGCAGCTGCGGCAAGGTCGTGTACGCCGACGGCGTCCCAGCCGGCTACGTGATGTTCGCGCCACCGGCGTACGTCCCACGGTCGCTGGCGTTCCCGACCTCACCGGTGTCGCCCGACGCGGTGCTGCTCATGACCGGTCACGTGCTGCCGGAGTTCGAGGGCGGCGGCCTCGGCAGGATGCTGCTGCAGGGCGTCGCGAAGGACCTCACCCGGCGCGGTGTGCGGGCGATCGAGGCGTTCGGTGACGAGAAGTGGGAGGCGCCGGCCTGTGTCCTGCCGGCCGGCCACCTGCGGGCGGTCGGGTTCAAGACGGTGCGCCCGCACCACCGCTACCCGCGGCTGCGGCTCGAGCTCAAGACCGCGGTGTCGTGGCGCGAGGACGTCGAGGTGGCCCTCGAGCGGCTGCTCGGCTCGATGAGCCCGGACCCGGTGCTGCGCCCGGTCTGACCGCCGCGCCGGCCCTCAGAGGGCGGCGAGGTCCGCGAGCCGGAAGACGCCGGTCGGCGGGTCGAGGTCCGGCGGCAGGTACAGCCGCTGTACGGCGACGAGCAGGGCCTCCGCCACCGCGTCCCGGAAACCCTGGTCGGCCAGCCGGGCGGCGTCGCGCGGCGACGTGAGGTGGCCCAGCTCCAGCCGGACGGCCGGCATCCGGGTGAGCCGCAGGATCTCCCACGTCTTCGCGTGCACCTGGCAGTCCAGGAGGTCGGTGCGTGCGACGACCTCGCGCTGCACGAGCGAGGCCAGGTGTTCCCCGACGGTCGACGTCGTGCCCGTGCCGGTGCCGAAGTGGTACGACGCGACGCCGTGCGGCTTGTCGCTGTCGGTCCGGTCGCAGTGCAGGGAGATCAGCAGGTCCGCGCCCGCCTCGTTGGCGAACGAGGCCCGCTGGCTGTCCGTCGGGCAGACGTCATGGCCGCGGGTCATCAGCGTGCGCACCCCGGAGGCCTGCAGCCGCCCCTCGAAGCGGGCGGCCAGGTCCTCGACGATGGCGGCCTCCTCGAGGCCGTTGCCACGGGCCCCGCGGTCCGCGCCGCCGTGGCCCGGGTCGATCACGACGATCTTCCCGGCCAGGGACGCGCCGGACCGGTGCAGCGCCTCGCTCTCGCGCAGCTGCTGCGGACGCCCGCCCACGACGAGCCGCCCAAGTTGGCGCAGGGCCCGCAGGGTGGCCGGGCCGCATGCGCCGTCGGCGAGCAGGCCGTACTCACGCTGGAAGGACTTCAGGGCGGACTCCGTACGGCGTCCGAAGACCCCGTCGACCCGCCCCGCGTCGAAGCCCAGCTCGAGCAGCCGGTCCTGCAGCCCGGCCACGTCGTCGCCGACGTACGGGTGGCCGGGCGACAGCGACAGCAACCGGTCGCCGAGGCGGAACTTCGCCGCACTGATGGCCCGGTACGTCTCGGCGCCGACGATGCCGTCGACGGACAGACCGCGGCGCTGCTGGAACGTG
The DNA here is from genome assembly GCA_025965475.1 of Frankiales bacterium. Lineage (GTDB taxonomy): Bacteria > Actinomycetota > Actinomycetes > Mycobacteriales > SCTD01 > RYN-124. The sequence continues at coordinate 21,196 of JAOPWV010000051.1, forward strand.
CGGACCGCCTGGTCGGTGGCGGTGTCGAACACCGGCTCTGCCGGGGCCGTCGGGAGCAGGCCCAGCCCTACCAGGGCCGCCTGCACCTCGGCGACCGCGGGACCGCTGTCGCCGCGACCGAACTGCTGCACGTCGGAACCTCTCGCTCAGGGACGCTCGCCACTGTAAACGCCGATCCGGGCGGTCCGGGAGCGCAGATGGCCGGGTCCCCGTGAAGGGGACCCGGCCATCGGGACGTGCGGGAGGCGGACCTAGAGGTAGGCCTCGAGGTCGCGCAGGATCGCGGCCTTCGGCTTGGCGCCGACGATCGACTTGACGATCTTGCCGCCCTGGAACACGGCCATCGTCGGGATGGACATGATCTGGTAGTCACGCGCCGCGCCGGGGTTCTCGTCGATGTTGAGCTTCACGACGGTGATCTTCTCGACGTTCTCGCCGGCGATCTCCTCGAGCACTGGGGCGACCATCTTGCACGGACCGCACCACTCGGCCCAGAAGTCCACGAGCACGGGCTTGTCGCTCTGCAGGACGTCCGCGTCGAAGGTGGCGTCGGTGACGATCTTGGTGTTGGCGCCCACGGCGTCCTCCTGTTGGTCGGGTCAGGGTTGCGCTCAGTAGAACAGGTGTCGGCGGACGGTTATGCCGACCGCACCGCGGGGTCAGTCCGATTCGGCCTCGTGCGCCGCCAGCCAGCGCTCCGCGTCGAGCGCGGCGGCGCACCCGCTGCCGGCGGCGGTGATCGCCTGCCGGTAGGTGTGGTCGACCAGGTCGCCGGAGGCGAACACGCCGTGCACGTTGGTCCGGGTCGAGGTGGGTCCGACGAGCACGTAGCCCTCTTCGTCGAGGTCGACCTGGCCCCGGACGAGCTCGGAGCGCGGGTCGTGGCCGATGGCGATGAACAGGCCGGTGACCGGCAGGTCGCTCTCCTCGCCGGTCTTGAGGTTGCGGAGCCGGACCCCGGTCAGCTTGCCGTCCGGGCCGACCGCCTCGAGGACCTCGGTGTCCCACTTGAAGCGGATCTTCGGGTTGGTGAAGGCCCGCTCCTGCATGATCTTCGACGCGCGCAGGCTGTCGCGGCGGTGGATGAGGGTGACGGTGCTCGCGAACCGGGTGAGGAAGGTTGCCTCCTCCAGCGCCGAGTCGCCACCGCCGACCACGGCGATGTGCTGCTCGCGGAAGAAGAACCCGTCGCAGGTCGCGCACCAGGAGACGCCGCGACCCGACAGCTCCTTCTCGCCGGGGATGCCGAGTTCGCGATAGCCCGAGCCCATCGCGAGGACGACCGTCTTCGCGTAGTAGGTGTCCGAACCGACCTTCACGACCTTGGGGTCGGCGGTGAGGTCGACCTCGGTCACGTCGTCGGTGATGAGCTCGGCGCCGAAGCGCTCGGCCTGCTTGCGCAGGTTGTCCATGAGCTCGGGGCCCATGATCCCGTCCGGGAAGCCGGGGAAGTTCTCCACCTCGGTGGTGTTCATGAGCGCGCCGCCGGCGGTGACGGCGCCCTCGAACACCAGCGGCTGGAGCTGGGCCCGGGCCAGATAGACCGCCGCCGTGTAGCCGGACGGGCCGGACCCGATCACGATCGCGTTGCGGACGTCCTGCGCGCTCACAGTCGAGCTCCTGTCATGGGGGCGGTCTGCCGGTCTCGGTCTTGAACCTCCACTGTAGGGAGGCTCTTCCCTGCCCGGATGACACGCTGTCCGGATGAGCGCGCAGAGTCCCGACAGCCGTGCCGGCGGGCGCTGCGTGGTGCACCCGTCGCGTCCCGCGGCGGACGCCTGCCCGGTGTGCGGGCGCCCGCGCTGCGGTGTCGACGCTGCGGCGGCCGGCGGCGGCTGTCTGGCGTGTACCGGCGCGGTGCCGCCCGCGTCGACCGTGCGGTCCGCCGGCGGTTCGGAGCGGTGGGTGCGGGCGACCCTGGCGGCGTACGCCGTGGCGCTCGTCGGAGCGGTCGTGGCCAGCGAGTACGTCGGCGCGAGCGCCTTCTCCTACCTCGGGCCGCTCGTCGTCGGCCTGGTCTGCGGCTCGGCCGCCCTGAAGGCCGGTGGTACGGACGGTCGCGGGCCCCTCGGTGCCCGGATCCGGGCAACCGCCGCCCTGTGCGCGGTGCTCGGCGTGGGCGTCAGCCTGCTGATCGAGGGCAGCCGGCCGCCGGCATCGTGGCGGGCCGACGTCCTCCTGCCGTACGCCGCCGCGGTGGCCGGGGCGTTGCTGGGCACGGTCCCGCCGCGGGCGGCGCGCCCGGCCCCGGCGGCTCAGGCGCGCGGGACGGACGTGTAGAGCAGCGTGCTGTCGTTCGCCCGTGAACAGCCGGGGCCGACGACGAAGACGTCCACCCTGGCGGGGTCCGTCGCCGGGAGGACGACGACGAGCGCCGGCGTACCGCGGTAGGCGGCGTAGTCCAGCGCGAGCGGCCGTACCGCCGGGTCGTCCGCGGGCAGCAGCGCGGTCAGGCAGTCGGCGAGCCCGGCCGGCGTACGCAGCCCGGCCAGCGGGTCGGCGGCACTCTTGGCCAGCGGCGCGGCCTCCTGCGGAGCGGTCGACCCGCTCAGGGGCGAGGGTCCGGCTGCCTTGAGGGACATGGTGTCCGCGGCGCCGCCGAGCAGTGCCGGGACGGCGGCGGCCAGCGCATGCGCGTCGGTGTAGTCGGTGCCCGGCTCGTCGCGGACGATCGGCGCGCCGGCCGGCGCGGTGGTGCTGCCGCGGACACCTGCCGCCGTCGAGCTGCTCGAGCTACCCGACGGCCGCCCGGTCAGCTGCGAGACGCCGTAGCCCGCGCCGCCCAGGAGGACGACGCCTGCCGCGGCCGCCGTCAGCCAGCGGGTGGAGCGGTTGCGGGCCACGGGCAGCGTGGTGACCGCGGCGGTGGTGAGGGCTCCGTCGCGCAGGGCGGCGTCCAGCCGCTCGACCAGTCCCGGTGGCAGCTCCGGATCCGGGAGCCCGGCCAGCGCGCCCGCGACCAGCTCGGACCCGGCGCGCAGGTCCTCCAGGGCGGCCCGGCAGTCGGCGCAGCCGACCAGGTGGGCGAGCGCCCCCGCGGGTGGCTCGTCGGCCAGGACGTCGGCGAGCGCGTCGAGGTCGAGGTGCGCGTTCATGCCCGACCTCCTTCTGACGTCTCCGGCGTGGTCCGGGCCTCTGTAGGTGGGACGGAGGAGGGCTGCGGACGGTTCCGCAGGTGGCCCAGCTGCAGGGCCAGCCGGGCCCGCCCGCGTGAGCACCGGCTCTTCACCGTCCCGGAGGGGACCCCCAGCAGCCGGGCGACCTCGTCGACCGGCAGGCCCTGGACGTCCACCAGCACCAGGGCGACGCGCTGGTCCTCGGGCAGGGTCGCCAGTGCCGATTCGATGTCCAGGGCGAGCTCGCGCGCACCGAGGGCGTCGTGGGTGTCGACCGGTTCGGTGTCCTCCGGCATCGGCACGGTCGGGCGGGCGGCCCGGCGGCGTACCCGGTCCAGACAGGCGTTCACGACGATGCGGTGCAGCCAGCTGGTGACGCGGGCCTCGCCGCGGAACGTCGCCGCCGAGCGGTACGCCTTCAGCAGGGCGTCCTGCAGGGCGTCGGCCGCCTCTTCCCGGTCGCTCAGGGTACGCAGGGCGACAGCCCAGAGCCGGTGGCGGTGCAGCCGCACGAGGGTGGCGAAGGCCTCGGCGTCGCCGTCCACGTGGGCGGCGAGCAGCGCGCGGTCCCGCAGGTCGCTGTCGTCGCCGTCCTGGTCGTCCGAAGCGGTCACGAGCGCACGCTAGCGGCGCGGGCGTCTCATCGGTGCATGCAGCGGGCGGATCTGGCGTGCCTCGGGCGCGGGGCGTCCTCCTCTGCGGAACATCCACAGCACCCTGGCCCTGCGGAAGTTCCGTGAAGGGATGTGCCGCGCGGTTAGGCCTGGCTTCGGGTGAACACCAGCTCGGCGATGCCGTCCCGGTAACGGCCGTCCGCGGCGCGGGGCAGCTTGGTGAACCACACCAGCCAGTAGCGGGCGCGCGTCGGCACCGACGGCGTGAGCGTCGCGACGTGCTCGGCGCCGGTGGAACGGGCGACCACGGTGAAGTCGTCGGCGCCGGCACCCAGGATGTCGGTGGTGCGTAGCTCGAGGTCCGCACCGGCCGCCGCCAGGCCCACCTTCACGGACTGCACGGAGCCAGGCGTGCCGAGATCGACGAGCAGCCCCACCCCGGACTTGAGCCCGCCGAACGCCGGGGTGGCGTAGCCGTCGGTCATCCACGAGGTGGACAGGTCCCCGTCCACGGCGTTCGGGACGGACCCGGACTGCTCCGTGCCGTCACCCGCAGGGTCGTAGTCACGGACCACGACCGGGGCGGTGGTGAGGCTGATCGGCGCGAGGAGCGTGGCGCCGGGCGCCGTGACCGACGGGGTGGGCTGCACGAGCGCGTCGAGCGCCCCGGGCTGCCGGGGCAGCTCGCCGATCTGCCGGCCGAGCAGGTAGCAGCCGAGCCCGACCGCGACGATCACCCCGAGGGCGACGACCTTCGGCAGCGCCCGCAGGACGCGCGGTGCCTGCCGCCGGCGGCTCGGCGTGGCCGGAGCCGGTGGGAGCTCCGGAGCGGTCTCGTCCAGGGCGCGCGCCAGGGCGGCAGGGGTGGAGATGGCGGCCAGTTGCGGATGCCGGGCGGGGTCGAGCACCCGGCTCACGACGGTGTCCAGCGAGCGCGGCACGCCGGCGCGGACCTGCCGTGGGGCGTAGACGCCGGACCGGCCGGCGGCGCGGGGCGCCTCGGGCAGACCCGCCGCCGGCAGGGCGGTGGAACCGGCCGGCCAACGGGCGGTGAGCATCGCGTAGAGCACGGCGCCCAGGTCACGCGTGTCGGCCCGCACCACCCCAGGCGCGGCGGCCCCGTCAGGGCCCGGCGCCGGCAGGGCGTCGCCGTGCAGGACGGCGGCGAGGGCGGCGTCGGTCAGCCGCAACCGCCCCCCGGAGACGAACAGGTTGCCGGGATGCAGCCGGCCGTGGCCGAAGCCGCGGGCATGCGCCGCGGCCAGCGCCTCAGCGGCCTGGTGGGCGAGCCGGACCGCCTCCGCCGGGGCCAGTGGCCCCTCGGTGCGGAGTACGTCGGCCAGGGTCCGGTCGGGGAACCACTCGCTGACGACGTACGCGACCTCGGCGGCGCGGTCGGCCCGCGCGGTCGGGCGCTGCTCGAGAGCCGCGTCGTACACGCGCGCCAGTCCGGGGTGGGAGAGCGCACCGGCGCGGCCGGCCGCGTCGAGGAACGCCTTCGCGAGGGCTGTCCCCGGCTGGCCGCGCGCCGGGAGGACCTTGACGGCAACGGGCCGGGCGAGGATCTCGTCGGTCGCCAGCCACAGCTCGGCCGGCGCACCGACCGGGACGGAGCCGGGGCTGACCTGCTGGACGAGCCGGTACCGGTCGGCCAGCAGGTCGCCCGGACCGAGGACCGGCGGAAGGGAGCCGCGCGCCGGCGTCGTGCCGGGGCCGGACGCCGTCGCCACAGGTCCTCCTCGTCGGATGGGCCGGGTGCCGGAAAACGCCGACGGCCCGGCGTCGCCACTGTACGGGCGAGGGCCGGGCCGTCGGGAGGCCGTCCGGCGGTGTGACCGCCGGAGGTAACAGCGCGGGTCAGACGCGGCCGACTGCGTAGCTGGAGCTGAAGATCGGGGCGAGCTTGACGACGTCGCCGCTCTTGGGTGAGTGCCAGAACTTGCCGTTCCCGGCGTAGATGCCGACGTGCCAGAAGTTGCCGCCGCTGCCGATGAAGATCAGGTCACCCGGCTGCGCCGCACCCTTGGCGATGTGCCGCACTGCCGCGTACTGGGCATTGGTGTTGTGCGGCAGGCTCCGGCCGAAGCGGCTGTAGACGTACTTCGTGAAGCCGCTGCAGTCGAAGCGGCTCGGGCCGGCCCCGCCGTACAGGTAGGGCGCCCCCTGGTGGCGGCTGGCCTCGGAGACTGCGCGAGCGCCGGTGGTGGCTGCGTCGGCGCTGCCACCGGTGGTGATCAGCAGCGAGCCGAACAGGGCGAGGACCAGGGCCAGAAGCGCGGGGAGACGCAGAGCGCTCCGACGGAGCGCGCTGACGTTCTGGAGATGGATGTGCGCGGGCACAGACGTTCCTTCCCGGACGCCTGCGAGGTGAGCTGTCGGGTTCGGGCGAGGAAGGTGCCCGGCCGCGTCGTGCAGGGTGCGGCTTCACCCCGAGGCCACGCACCGGCGTACCGGTACGGGCCGAGAGACCTGGGTCCCCCGCTCCTGCCCCTGAAGCTTTGGAAGGGTGCACCGCTGTGTCGGGGGGCAGGACTCGGCGTTCCGACGCGGTGCGAGGTTGATATTCAGTTCACGTGTGGAAAGCCCGTCCCCGGGTAACGGGGCCTGGCGTCGTGGGCGAACCTAGAGTGTTTCGGCACGCGATGTCCATGTTTTGAGGATGTTCGCGTCACTGGTCGTGTGAACCACGTCACAGAACGGGACATCACGTCACAGTCACGGTCCGGTCACGGCGGGTCGCACGGCGCCGACGTAGCCCTCGAGGTAGAGCGGCTGCACCCGGACCTGGGCGCCGGCATGCGGCGCGACCACCATCCGGCCGTTGCCGAGGTACAGCGCGACGTGGTGGATGCTCGCCGGGTCCACCGGGTTCACGGGGTCGAACGCCCAGAACAACAGGTCGCCCGGCTGCAGGTCGCCGAGCGCGACCCGTCGGCCGGCCGACCACTGCTGACTCGCGACCCGGGGCAGCGTGATCCCGGCGGCCCGGTACGCCGACTGGGTCAGCCCGGAGCAGTCGAACGCGCCGGGCCCCGTACCGCCCCACAGGTAGGGCTTGCCGAGCTGGGACAGCGCCGCGGCCACCGCGCGCCCGGCCGCCTCGGACGGCGGGGGCGCGGGCGGGCCGCCGGGCGGGTCCGTTCCCTGCAGGGCGAGGGCGAGCTGCGC
>JAOPWV010000057.1 GCA_025965475.1 Frankiales bacterium
GCTCCAGAGGCGGGAGGTCGTTGGCCTTCCGTACGACGTCCACGACCTCGCGCATGATCTGCGTCAGCTCGTAGTCCTTGGGCGTGAAGACCTGCGCGACGCCCTGTTCGAGCAGCTTCGCGGCATCGGCGTCCGGGATGATCCCGCCCACGACGACGGGGACGTCCCCGATGCCCGCCGCGCGCAGGCCAGCCAGCACGGTCGGCACGGCCTCCATGTGCGAGCCGGACAGGATCGACAGCCCGATGACGTGGACGTCCTCCTCCACCGCGGCCGCCACGATCTGCGCCGCCGTCAGCCGGATGCCCTGGTAGACGACCTCGAAGCCGACGTCACGGGCACGGACGGCGATCTGCTCCGCGCCGTTGGAGTGGCCGTCGAGCCCGGGCTTGCCCACGAGGAACCGCAGCCGGACGCCGAGCTCCTCACCGGTCGCCCGGACCTCATCGCGGACGGCCGCGATGGCCGAACCCGCGGTGCCGGACGCACTGGCGCCGGAGACACCGGTCGGCGCCCGATACTCGCCGAACACCTCCCGCAGGGCGCCCGCCCACTCCCCCGTGGTGACCCCGACGCGGGCGCACCGCACGGTCGCGGCCATGAGGTTCTCGTCCGTCTTGGCCGCGTCCCGCAGGGCCCGCAGCGCCTCGTCGACGGCGCCGGCGTCACGGCCGGCCCGCCACTGGCGGATGGCGTCGACGGCGTGCTGCTCGACCTCGGGGTCGACGACCATGATCGAGCCCTCGACGTCGCTGGTCAGCGGGTTCGGCTCGGTGGTCGTGAACTTGTTGACCCCGACGACGATCTCGTCGCCGGCCTCGATCCGGCGCCGGCGCTCCGCGTGCGAGCTGACCAGGGCGCTCTTCATGTAGCCCTGCTCGACCGCCGCGACCGCCCCGCCTAGGCCCTGGACGCGGTCGACCTCCTGCTGCACCTCGGCCACCAGCGCGGCGACCTTGGCCTCGACGACGACGGAACCCTCGAACAGGTCGTCGTACTCCAGCAGGTCGGTCTCGTAGGCGAGCACCTGCTGCAGGCGCAGCGACCACTGCTGGTCCCACGGTCGCGGCAGTCCGAGCGCCTCGTTCCAGGCCGGCAGCTGGATCGCCCGCGCGCGGGCGTCCTTGGAGAGGGTGACCCCGAGCATCTCCAGCACGATGCGCTGGACGTTGTTCTCCGGCTGCGCCTCGGTCAGGCCCAGCGAGTTGACCTGCACGCCGTACCGGAACCGGCGGTGCTTCGGGTCCTGCACGCCGTACCGCTCGACGAGCAGGTGGTCCCACAGGCGCCCGAACGCCCGCATCTTGCACATCTCCTCGACGAAGCGGACGCCCGCGTTGACGAAGAACGAGATGCGCGCGCAGACCTCACCGAACCGCTCCTCGGGCACCTGCCCGGACGCCTTGACCGCATCGAGGACCGCGATCGCGGTGCTGAGCGAGTACGCGATCTCCTGGACGGGCGTCGCGCCGGCCTCCTGCAGGTGGTAGCTGCAGATGTTGATCGGATTCCACTTGGGGATCTCGGTGACGGTGTACGCGACCATGTCGGTGATGAGCCGCAGCGACGGCGCGGGCGGGAAGACGTACGTCCCCCGCGACAGGTACTCCTTGATGATGTCGTTCTGGGTGGTGCCGCCCAGCGAGGTCGGCGCCGCGCCCTGCTCCTCGGCCACCACCTGGTAGAGCGCGAGCAGCCACATCGCGGTCGCGTTGATGGTCATCGAGGTGTTCATCGACTCGAGCGGGATGCCTTCGAACAGGGCCCGCATGTCACCGATGTGCGAGACCGGCACGCCGACCTTGCCGACCTCGCCCTTGGCCAGCTCGCTGTCCGGGTCGTAGCCGGTCTGCGTCGGCAGGTCGAACGCGACCGAGAGCCCGGTCTGTCCCTTGGACAGGTTGTTGCGGTAGAGCTCGTTGCTCTTCGCGGCCGAGGAGTGGCCGGCGTAGGTCCGCATGACCCACGGCTTGTCCCGGGACGGAGCTCCGCCGGGATCCTGCACCTGCTCGGTCATCGTTCGCCCCTCGCTCGGCCTGTGCCGGAGTGTAGAGGCGGGCCTTCCCGCTCCGATCAGCGGTCAGGCCGTGACGTACGCCGCACTCACGCCGCGCCGGTGGTCAGGTGCAGGACGCGGTCCAGCCGGGTGAGGAACAGCATCCGGCCGACCGGCGGGGGTACGTCGCGGAGCACGAGCGTGCGGCCGCACCGGCCGGCACGCCGATGCGCGCCCACCAGGACGCCGAGACCCGTGGCGTCGACCGCATCGAGGGAGGCCAGGTCGAGGACGAGCTCGCCGCTGCCGTGCTCGACCGCGTCGGCGAGGGCCAGCCGGACATCGGCGGCCGCGTGCACGTCCAGCCGGCCCGTCAGGTGCACCACCTGCCGGCCCGCCTCGTCGGTATCGACAGCTGCCTCGTGCGTGGTCATCGCTGAACCTCCCGGTGTTCTCCCCAGGAAGACGCGTGGGCCGCCCGTCCGGTTGCCTTCGTTCTGTCACGAACCGGTGTCGATCATGGCGAGGCGCGCCGCCACCGGCTGGCGTGCGTAGACCGCCCGCGTGCACACTGAGGGCGTGCTGGTGTCGAGCTATCCGTATCTCGCCGGGCCGCTGACCGCCCTGTGCGCACTCGGCGTCATCATCCTGATCTGCCGGTGGGTGTTCGCCACCGACTACCGACCGGCCACGCCTGCGACCAGGGGTCGCGACGACTTCGGCCTGCTCGAGCCGGTGGCCATCACCCGGACCCGTGAGGACGCGGAGATGCTGCGCGAGGTGCTGCGTGCCGCGAGCATCCGGGCCACGGTGACCGAACGGGACGGCGCGTATGGCGTCCTGGTCTTCCGGGTCGAGGCGGCCCGGGCCCGCGACCTCGTCCGGAGCTAGAAGGGCTGCTCGTCCTCGACCTGCTCGCGGCGGACGTCCGCCCCCAGCGCCACGAGCTTGTCGACGAAGCCCTCGTACCCCCGGTCGATGTGGTGGACGTCGGCCACCTCCGTGACCCCGTCCGCGACGAGCCCGGCGAGCACGAGCGCTGCGCCGGCCCGGATGTCGTGCGCCTTCACGGGAGCGCCGGACAGCACCTCCCGGCCGCGTACGACGGCGTGGTGGCCGTCGGTACGGACGTCCGCCCCGAGGCGGGCGAGCTCGTTGACGAACATCCAGCGCGCCTCGAACACGTTCTCGGTGACCATCGCGGTGCCGTCGGCCACCGAGTTGAGCGCGAGCACCATGGGCTGCAGGTCGGTGGGGAACCCGGGGTACGGCAGCGTGACGACGTCCACCGCCTTGGGCCGCCCCTCCATCCGCACCCGGAACCCGTCGGGGCCCGGTTCGACGAGGGCGCCAGCCATCGTGAGCTTGTCGAGCGCGATCTCGAGGTGCTCGGCGCGGCCACCGCGTACGTAGATGTCGCCGCGGGTGATCGTGGCCGCCATCGCCCAGGTGCCGGCGACGATCCGGTCGGGCAGCGTGCGGTGCTCGACCGGTGACAACCGCTCCACGCCCTCGACCACCAGGGTGCTGGTGCCGATCCCCTCGACCGAGGCGCCCATCGCGACGAGGAACTGGCACAGGTCCACGATGTCGGGCTCGCGGGCGGCGTTGTCGATCGTCGTGGTGCCCTTGGCCAGCACGGCGGCCATCAGCAGGTTCTCGGTGGCCCCCACGCTCGGGAAGTCGAGCCAGACCTGCGCGCCCGTGAGCCGCGGGGCGGTGGCGATGAGATAGCCGTGCTCGCTCTCCACGTGGGCGCCGAGCTTGACCAGCCCGGCGATGTGGAAGTCCAGGCCGCGCGAGCCGATGGCGTCGCCGCCCGGCAGCGCGACCTTTGCCTGGCCGCAGCGCGCCACGAGGGGGCCCAGCACGGCGATGGAGGCCCGCATCCGCCGCACCAGGTCGTAGTCGGCCTCGTGGGACAGCTCGGTCGGGACGTCGATGGTGACGCTGCCCGGCCCGCGTTCGACCGTGCAGCCCAGCCGGCGCAGCACCTCGCTCATGATGGCGACGTCGAGGATGTCCGGGACCGCCGTCAGTCGCGTCGTCCCCTCCGCCAGCAGCGACGCGGCCATCAGCTTCAGGACGCTGTTCTTCGCACCGGTGACCGACACCTCACCGGCGAGCCGGGCGCCACCAACGACGACGAATCGGTCCATCCGGGCAGTCTAGAGAAGCAACCTCGCGGGTGGGGTCTGCGTCTTTCCGGGCGTACCGGAAGTTGACGAGGGGATTCACGACGTGGACGAGCAGGGACGCGAGGTCTTTCGGGCCTACGTCGCAGCACGCTCGCCGGGCCTGCTGCGGACGGCGTACCTGCTCACAGGCAGCCGCTCCGACGCCGAGGACCTGCTGCAGACCGCCCTGGCCAAGACCTACCTGGCCTGGGACCGGATCCGCGACCGGGAGGCGCTGGACGGCTACGTCCGGCGCATCATGGTCAATACGCACACCTCCTGGTGGCGCCGCCGCAAGGTCGACGAGTACGCGACCGACGAGTTGCCCGAACGCAGCGGCAGCCGGGACGCGACCGAGGACCTGGCTCTCCACGACGCCCTCTGGACGGCGCTGAGTTCGCTGCCCAAACGGCAACGGGCGATGGTCGTCCTGCGGTACTACGAGGACCTCTCCGAGGCAGCGACCGCCCAGATCCTGGGGGTCTCCGTCGGGACGGTGAAGTCCGCCACCTCCCGCGCGCTGGCGAAGCTGCGCGACACCTCAGGGCTGCGCGACGACCCGCGTGCCGTCCTGCCCACCGACGGAGTGCTGACATGAGTCCCCTCGACGACGAACTGCGCAGCATGTTCCACGGCCGCGCCGGCACCCTCTCTCCCTCCCCCGACCCGCTGGCCGGGGTCGAGCGCCGGGCCGGCCGGATGCGCCGCAACCGGGCGGTCGCGGCGGTGGCCGGGACGGCGCTGGCGGTGACCGCCATCGCGCTCGCGGTGCCCGCGATCCTGCCGAGCGACCGGGCGGTCCCGCAGGTAGCCGCCTCGCACGCACCGGACGACGGCCTGTCCTCCGCGTACGCGCTCGACCCGGCACACCCCTGGACGTACCGCGGCGACGAGGGCGTGCTCGGGAACGGCAACCTGGCGACGTTCCAACGGGAGTGGACGATCCGGCACCCGGGCAGCACGCTGCACCCGCTGTTCGGCCAGGTCTACGAGCCATCGAAGCTGGCCGAGCTGGTCTTCGTGGCCAGCGGCGGCGAAGGCCCGCGCTGGGGCGCCGTGACCGCCGCCCACGCCGGTCCGGACTTCGTCCTCGACCGGCCGCTCACGCAACCGGCGACGGTGCTGGCGGCGGCCCTGCCCGGCGACGAGGGCACCGCCCGGCTGCTGGCGGTCGGCGCCCCGGAGGTGACGGAGATGAGCTACCTGCCGGACGGGACGACGCCCACGGCGATGACCCGGCTCCAGGACGGCGTGTACATCCACGCGCTGAACGGCGACCAGGCCAGGGACCAGCTGCAGGCGTTCGTCGGTTCGCAGCGGATCTCGTCCACGGCGGCCCCGGACTCGCAGGCCGGCGTCGTGCCGACGCCGAACCCCGCGGGGCCCCCGGGCAACGTGCTCTCCTGGCCGACCCGCGGCGTCCAGGACCCACAGGTGCTGCTGGCGGCGGAGGAGTTCTACGCGCAGTCGCAGTCGCGGCCGGCCGCCCAGCCGGAGGCCAAGGTGCTCTTCGCCGGCGCCACGGCCGACGGGACCCGGTACCTCCTCGCGCAGATGTGGTTGCCGGGCGCGAAGCTGGCCGACACCGTCGGCTACCTGATCCGCAAGGACGGCAGCGCCGAACCACAGCTCAAGGCGCGGGTCGCCAACGGGACGGCCGCCGTCGTGATGGTGCTGTCCGACCCGAACGCGACGCCGGTGAAGGAGACCCTCGTGGTCGTGCCGCAGCCGACGACGGGGCAGGTGGAGTACGCCGCGGACGGCAGGACGTTCAAGCCCTTCAGCAACCCGGGCAAGGCGTACGACGGGGTCACGGTCATCCCGCGCGGCGACCAGGCGATCCGCGACATGAAGGATCGGCTGCGCCTCTGGAACGGCGACGGCAAGGTGGTCTTCGTGGACGTCGTGTTCACCCTGCTCTGCGGCCAGACCAGCTGCGGCTGACGGGCCTGGAACTAGGGTGCCAGCCATGGCCGTTCACCTCACCCGCATCTACACGAAGACCGGCGACGACGGGACGACCGCCCTCGGCGACATGAGCCGGGTGCACAAGACCGACCCCCGGCTGACGGCGTACGCCGACGTCGACGAGGCCAACAGCGCCCTCGGCGTCGCGCTCGCCCTGGGCGGCCTGCCCGAGGACGTCGCCACCCTGCTGCGCGGGATCCAGAACGACCTGTTCGACGTGGGCGCCGACCTGTGCACGCCGGTCGTGGCCGACCCGAAGTACCCGCCGCTACGCGTGACGCCGGAGTACACGGCCCGGCTGGAGCAGGCCTGCGACAGCTACAACGAGCGGCTCGAGAAGCTGGCCAGCTTCATCCTGCCGGGGGGAACCCCCGGGGCGGCCCTGCTGCACGTGGCCCGGACGGTCGTACGCCGCGCGGAGCGGGCCGTGTGGGCGCTGCTCGCCGACCAGCCGGACACCACCAACCGGGAGCCGGCGCTGTACCTCAACCGGCTGTCCGACCTGCTGTTCATCCTGTCCCGAGTCGCGAACCCGGACGGCGACGTGCTCTGGAAGCCCGGCGGCAGCCGGGCCTGACCGCGGCTAGACGGACCGAGACGGAAGGGTGGCGCCGGGCGGCGTCGCCTCGAGCCAGGCCAGGAACCCGGTGGCGGCCGACAGCTCCATCGCAAGCTCGACCTTGCCCTTGGAGTTGCGGCACTCCATGACCACGGCACCCGAGAGCAGCGCCAGCCGCTCGGCGCCGATCGGCTCGCGTTGCACCACGACGCTGAGGTCGCGGCGGGTGAGGGTGCGCCGGGGCCGCGGCGCGAGGCTGAACACGCGGTACCACTCGAGAGCGTCGCCGTGGAACCGGCCGACGCCCAGGACCCAGCCCCGGCCGTGCCGACCGCTCTTGAGGCGAAGGGACAGGTCCACCGTGCCGCCGCCGCGCTGCAGCAGGCGCCGGCGTACGGCCAGCGCCAGCAGGGGCACAGCGATCAGGAGGATCAGGACGCCGAAGGCCTCGACGAGGGTGATCGCGTGCATCTGCGTCGGGGCGGGGACGCGGTCCGGTCGGGAAGGTCCGTCAGACCGCTGAGCCGACGGCCCGGAGACGGCTCTCGGCCCGCCGGGAGGCGGCCTCGTCGCCCTCGGACCTCGCCCGGTCCAGTGCGGCCTGGGCGCGGCCCGTGTCGACGTCGGTCGACAGCTCGGCGCGCTCGGCCAGGATCGTGACGCCCTGCTCGGTCACCGACAGGAAGCCGCCGTGTACCGCGGCGACGACGTCCTGGCCGCCACTGCCGCGCACGGTGACCGTGTAGCCCTCGGCCAGCAGGCCCAGCAGCGGGGCGTGCCCGGGGAGGATGCCGATCTCGCCCTCGGTCGTGCGGGCGATGACCTGCGTGGCCTCGCCGCTCCAGACCTCGCGCTCGACCGAGACCAGCTCGACGTGCAGCTCCGCCACGGTGGTGCCCCTCCCAGAGTCCGGCGCGGGACCCCGCGCCACGACTACAGGTTACCGGCAGGACACGGGTGGTCGTCGGCCGGGTGCCGGTGGTGGCGGCCGGCCCGGCAGCGGGTGCGAACGCGCGACGGGCCGGTCACCAGAAGCGGTGACCGGCCCGTCGAGAGGCGTGCGGGGGAACTGCAGGGACTAGCTCTCGGCCAGCCGCTTGGCGTTGGCCTCGACGTCCTCGAGACCGCCGCAGAGGAAGAACGCCTGCTCCGGGATGTGGTCGTACTCGCCCTGGGTGAGCTTCTCGAACGCCTCGATGGTCTCCTCCAGCGGCACGAACTTGCCCGGCTGGCCGGTGAACTGCTCGGCGACGAAGAACGGCTGCGACAGGAAGCGCTGGATGCGACGGGCCCGGTTGACGAGGACCTTGTCCTCCTCGGAGAGCTCGTCGATACCCAGGATGGCGATGATGTCCTGCAGGTCCTTGTAGCGCTGCAGGATGCGCTGGACCTCGCGGGCCACGTTGTAGTGCCGCTCCCCGATGTACTTCGGGTCGAGGATGCGCGAGGTCGAGTCGAGCGGGTCCACGGCCGGGTAGATGCCGAGCTCGGAGATCGCGCGGTTCAGCACCGTCGTGGCGTCCAGGTGCGTGAACGTCGTGTGCGGCGCCGGGTCGGTGATGTCGTCGGCGGGCACGTAGATGGCCTGCAGCGACGTGATCGAGTGACCACGGGTCGAGGTGATGCGCTCCTGCAGCACACCCATCTCGTCCGCCAGCGTGGGCTGGTATCCCACGGCCGACGGCATGCGGCCGAGCAGCGTGGAGACCTCGGAGCCGGCCTGCGTGAAGCGGAAGATGTTGTCGATGAACAGCAGCACGTCCTGCTTCTGCACGTCGCGGAAGTACTCCGCCATCGTGAGCGCGGACAGCGCGACGCGCAGGCGGACGCCCGGCGGCTCGTCCATCTGACCGAAGACCAGGGCGGTCTTGTCGATGACGCCCGACTCGGTCATCTCACCGAACAGGTCGTTGCCCTCGCGGGTGCGCTCGCCGACGCCGGCGAACACGGACACACCACCGAAGTTCTCGGCGACGCGGTAGATCATCTCCTGGATGACGACGGTCTTGCCGACACCGGCACCGCCGAACATGCCGATCTTGCCGCCGGAGACGTACGGCGCGAGCAGGTCGATGACCTTGATGCCGGTGGTGAACATCTCGGTCTTGCTCTCGAGCTGGTCGAAGGCCGGCGCGGACCGGTGGATCGGCCAGCGGACCTGGATGTCGAGGCTCTCCTCGGGCACGTCCATCGGGATGCCGAGCGCGTTGAACACGTGCCCCTTGGTGACGTCGCCGACGGGCACCGAGATCGGCGCGCCGGTGTCGGTCACCTCGGCACCGCGGACCAGGCCGTCGGTGGGCTGCATGGCGATACCGCGGATGAGGTTGTCGCCGATGTGCTGCGCGACCTCGAGCGTCAGGATCGACGTCTGCCCGCCGAGCGTGCGCTCCACGTGCAGGGCGTTGTAGATCTCGGGCATCTCGTCGGGCGCGAACTCGACGTCCACGACCGGGCCGATCACGCGTGCGACCCGGCCGATACCGCCGGTGGTCGGGGCACCCGAGGGGCTGTCAGCGGTGATGGTCATCGGTTACTCACTCCCTGAAGAGGCAAGCGCATCTGCGCCGCCCACGATCTCGCTGATCTCTTGGGTGATCTCGGCCTGGCGGGCCGCGTTCGCCGCTCGGGTGAGCGACTTGATGAGCTCGTCGGCGTTGTCCGTCGCGGCCTTCATGGCCCGGCGACGGGACGCCGATTCGGAGGCCGCCGACTCGAGCAGTGTCGCGTACACGCGGGTCTCGACATACCGCGGAAGCAGCGCGTCGAGCAGCAGCTCTGCGCTCGGCTCGAACTCGTACAGCGGCAGCGGCTCACCCGCGGCCGGCGTCTCGGACTCCTCGGACTGCTCCACGACGAGCGGCAGGACCCGCACGGCAGCCGGCCGCTGGGTCAGCGCGGACACGTACTCGGTGAAGACGATGTGGATCTCGTCGACACCGCCCTCCTCGGTCGCGGCCAGGAACGTCTCGATGAGCGCGTCCGCCACGTCCTTCGCGTCGTTGTACGACGGCTGCTCGGAGAACCCGGTCCAGGCCTGCGCCACGTCCCGGCCGCGGAAGCGGTAGTAGCCCACCGCCTTGCGGCCGACGACGTAGACCACCGGCTCCTTGTTCTCGTTGCGCAGCTGTGCGTAGAGGGCCTCGGCCGCCTTGAGCACGTTGGCGTTGTAGCCGCCGGCCAGACCACGGTCGCTGGTCACGACGAGGATCGCGGCCCGGGTCGGGTCCCTCTTCTCGTTCAGCAGCGGGTGGTCGACGGTCCCCTGGGAGGCCAGCGCCGACAGCACGGCGGTGATCTGACGCGCGTACGGCTGGGCAGCCGTCACCGCCTGCTGCGCCTTGGCGATGCGCGAGGCGGCGATGAGCTCCATCGCACGCGTGATCTTCTTCGTCGACTGGACCGACCTGATGCGTCGGCGGTAGACGCGGAGCTGGGCGCCCATGGGTTAGGACGAAGCCTTCGCGGCGTCCGCATCGGCGAGGGGCTCGCCGTCGGAGGTCAGGAACTGCTTCTTGAACTCCGTGATGGCCTTCTGCAGCTCCTCGGCGGTGCTGTCGTCGAGCTTCCCGGTCTGCACGATCGCGTCGAAGACCCCGCCGTGCTGCGCGGCCACGTAGTCCAGGAACTCCTGCTCGAAGCGGCGGATGTCCTTGACCGGCACGTCGTCCAGGTACCCGTTGACGCCGGACCAGATGGACACGACCTGACGCTCGACCGAGAACGGCTGGTACTGCGGCTGCTTGAGCAGCTCGACCAGGCGGGCACCGCGCTCGAGCTGGGCCTTGGAGGCCTTGTCGAGGTCGGAGCCGAAGGCGGCGAACGCCTCGAGCTCGCGGTACTGGGCCAGGTCGAGGCGCAGACGGCCGGAGACCTGCTTCATGGCCTTGATCTGGGCGTTACCACCGACGCGGGACACCGAGATGCCGACGTTGATGGCTGGGCGCACACCGGAGTTGAACAGGTCGGTCTCGAGGAAGATCTGCCCGTCCGTGATCGAGATGACGTTGGTCGGGATGAACGCCGAGACGTCGTTGCCCTTGGTCTCGATGATCGGCAGGCCGGTCATCGAGCCGGCGCCGAGCTCGTCGGACAGCTTCGCGCAACGCTCGAGCAGACGGGAGTGCAGGTAGAAGACATCTCCCGGGTAGGCCTCGCGGCCCGGCGGGCGGCGCAGCAGCAGTGAGATCGCGCGGTAGGCGTCGGCCTGCTTGGACAGGTCGTCGAAGACGATCAGCACGTGCTGGCCCTGGTACATCCAGTGCTGGCCGATGGCCGAGCCGGTGTAGGGGGCGAGGTACTTGATGCCGGCCGGCTGCGAGGCCGGGGCCGCGACGATCGTCGTGTACTCCAGCGCGCCGGCCTCCTCGAGCCGCCCGGCGATCTCCGCGATCGTCGAGCCCTTCTGGCCGATCGCGACGTAGATGCACTTGACCTGCTTCTTCGGGTCGCCGCTCTTCCAGTTGTCGCGCTGGTTGATGATCGCGTCGATCGCCACGGCCGTCTTGCCGGTCTGGCGGTCGCCGATGATCAGCTGGCGCTGTCCGCGGCCGATGGCCGTCATGGCGTCGACGGCCTTGATGCCGGTCTGCAGCGGCTCGGTGACCGGCTGGCGCTGGACGACGGTCGGCGCCTGCAGCTCCAGGATGCGGGTCGTCTCGGCGGTGATCTCGCCCTTGCCGTCGATCGGCTTGCCCAGCGGGTCGACGACCCGGCCGAGGAACGCGTCACCGACGGGCACAGAGAGGATCTCGCCGGTCCGGCGGACCTCCTGGCCCTCCTCGATCGCGACGGCGTCGCCAAGGATGACGCAGCCGATCTCGCGCTCGTCGAGGTTCAGCGCGAGGCCCAGCACACCGCCGTGGAACTCGAGCAGCTCGTTCGTCATGGTCGAGCGCAGGCCCTCGACGCGGGCGATCCCGTCGCCGGTCTCGATGACGCGCCCGACCTCCTCGCGGGTGGTCTCGGGCTTGTACGACGAGACGTAACGCTCGATCGCGTCGCGGATCTCCTCCGGGCGGATCGTCAGCTCCGTCATGGGTGTCGCCTGCTTCCTGAAGTTCGGGTAACTGCTGAAGTTCGGGTAGGTGGGTCTAGCTCGCCAGCGCGCGACGTGCTTCGCGCAGGCGGTTCAGCGTGGAGCCGTCGATGACCTCGTCGCCGATCTGCACGAGCAGTCCGCCGACGACCTTCGGGTCGACCTCGACCTGCACCTGGACGGCACGACCCAGCGTGCGGCTCAGCAGGGCGGCCAGCCGCTCCTGCCGTTCGTCGTCCAGTGGGATCGCACTGGTCACCGTGGCGATCGAACGCTGGCGGATCTCGGCCGCCAGGGCGGCGTACTCCGCGAGACCGTCCTCGAGGGTGCGGCCACGGGGCGCGGTCACCAGCGAGAGGATGATGCTCAAGGTGGCCGGCTGGACGCGACTGCCGATCAGGCCCTCGACGAGGGCCTTCTTGCGGTCGGCGTCCACCGACGCGTTCGTGAGCGCCAGACGGAGCTCGGGCTCCCGCGCGACGATCCGGGAGAACCGGAACAGCTCGTCCTCGACGGCGTCGAGCGTGCCGTCGGCCTCGGCCACCAGGAAGCGCGCCTGCACGGCCAGCACCTCGATGCCGTCGACCAGGTCGCGGGAGCCGGACCAGCGTCGTGCCAGCGCGTCCTTGAGCACCTGCAGGGCCAGCGGATCGATCCGCCCACCGAACAGGCTGTCCACCAGTTCGGACTTGGCCTCGGCCGGTGCGGTCGGGTCGGCGAGGATGCGGCGCAGGTGGCCGACCTCGTCGAGGACGCGCACGACCGCGAACAGGCCATCGGAGACTCCGGCGATGCCGGCGGCCTCCGGCAGGCTTCCGGCCAGCTCGGACAGACGCGCCCGGCTGTCGGACAGCGCCTGGCGACTGGCTGCGGCGAGCATCAGCGCTGCTCCGCCGTCGTGGCCGTGCTGCTCTCCAGCTCGGCCAGGAAACGGTCCACGACCCGGCGCTGCCGCTCGTCGTCGGCAAGCGACTCGCCGACGATCCGCTCGGCGAGCTCGACCGAGATGCGGCCGATCTCCGCCCGCAACTGCGTGACGACCTGCTGCCGCTCGGCAGCCAGCTGCTCCTCACCGCGGGTGACGATGCGGGCCGCGGTCTCCCGCGCCTCCGTCGTGAGCTGCTCGAGGATCACCCGAGCCTGCTCACGCGCCTCGTCCCGGATACGCGCGGCCTCGGTACGGGCCTCGGCGAGCTGAGCGCGGTACTGCTCGAGCGCGCGCGCGGCCTCGGCCTGGGCCTCTTCGGCCCGGCGCAAACCACCCTCGATCGCCTGCGCCCGCTCGGCGTAGGCCTTCTCGAACATCGGGAAGACCTTGGCGCGCAGGAACAGGAACAGCAGGGTGAAGGCCACCAGCCCGACGATGAGCTCGGACGTGTGCGGAAGCAGCGGGCTCGGCTCTGTCGCAGCGAGTGCGCCCGCCAGCAGGGTGGAGGAGACCACCACTCCTACTTGAGGGCGAAGGCGAGACCGATGCCGATGATGGCAAGGGCCTCGGCCAGGGCGAAGCCGAGGATGGCGATGCTCTGCAGCATGGCGCGAGACTCAGGCTGGCGGGCGACGCCGCTGATGTACGCGGCGAAGATGAGGCCGATGCCGACGCCCGGGCCGATGGCCGCGAGGCCGTAACCGACCATGTTGAGGCTGCCAGTCATTGCTGTCCCTTTCGAGGTGGTGGTGCGCGGGAGAACCGTGAGCCGCGAGCTAGTGCTCGTCGGCAAGGGCGCCGCCGATGTACAGGGCGGACAGGAGCGTGAAGACGTAGGCCTGCAGGATCTGCACGAAGCCCTCGAAGAACGTGAGGACGATGCTGCCCAGCAGGGAGACCGACCCGGCGGCGATGCCGACGATGCCGCCGTAGTGGACCAGGAGGTACTCGCCGCCGAGGATGAACAGCAGCAGGACGAGGTGCCCGGCGAACATGTTGAACGTGAGACGCAGGGTGAGCGTCAGGGGACGCACGATCACCGTGGAGAAGAACTCGATCGGTGCCAGCAGGATGTAGACCGGCCAGGGGATCCCGGGCGGGAACATCATGTCCTTGAAGTACTTCACGAAGCCCTGCCGCTTGATCCCCTGGTACAGGAAGATCACCCAGGAGACCACCGCCAGGAACAGCGGGATGGCGATCGAGGAGGTCGCGGGGAACTGCAGGAACGGGATGATGCCCGAGAGGTTCAGCACCGCGATGAAGCTGAACAGCGTCGCGAGGTACGGCACGAACTTCATGCCCTCGTGCCCGATGGCGTCGAGCGCGATGTCGTTGCGGACGAAGCCGTAGAGCGACTCCCCCGCGAACTGCATCTTGTCCGGGACCACGGCAGCGCGACGCGCGGCGAGGTAGTAGAAGACGCCGACGGCGAGGGTGCCGAGCACGATGATCAGGATGGGCTTCGTGACGAAGCTCCCGAGGATGCCCGGGTACACGAAGTCACTGGGACCGGGGCTGACGAAACCGTCGCCCTCGGCGGCGAGCAGGATGCTCACGACGTCCCTTCACGTTCGGGGTGGGCCATTACGCGGCCGACCCGCCGCTGATCACGACCTACCATAGCGAAACCACACTCCGTACAACGCGACAGCCGTACCCACCAGGATCCCCACCACGACGAAGATGTCGTGGTGGAACCACCTGCTGAGCAGGTAGCCGACACCGCCCCAGACCGCGACGCCGGACATGACCATGCCGCTGGCCCCCCACGCGTCGTTCTGCTCCTTGCGATCGAAGCTGCGACCCGAGGGTGGCGAAGCGGGCTGTCCGGTACTGCCTGCCCGGTCCGGCGGGTGTCCACCGGCATCTGGTCCACGCTCGTCCGGGGACTCTTGCGAGCCGTCGAACCCTGCTGAGGACATTACCGAAACCTTACCGGGTGCCTTCCCCGTCATGACGCACGGGGTTGTCGGGTCCAGTCGGCGGGACCGGCTCCAGGAACGGCGCGTGCCGTCGCGAGAGCCCCAGGACGACGTGCGTCCCGGTCCAGACCAGGGCGAAGCCGATGACGGCCAGCCCGACGGCCCGGGTGCTCATCGCACCCGATCGGGACACCGCCTCGAGTACGACGAGGGCGAGCACCAGGCGCAACGCGTAGTTCAGTCCGAGCACGAGGAAGCCCAGGCCGGCGCGCCCCTGGCGGCCGTCGCCGGCCACGACGAAGGGCGCCGCCCCCGACCAGCAGAAGACGAGGACGAGCGCCAGGCCGACGAGCACGGACAGCGCGCTCGCCCGGCCGGCGGACGCCCAGACCACGGCGAGGGTGACCAGCCCTGCCCCGCTCGTGAGCGCCGCGGCGGTCCGATTGCGGTGGCGGACCCCGCTCACGCCGGCGGCCCGCCCCTACCGGCACGCAGCCGGGGCAGGTTGACCGCCACGAGCGCGACGACGGCGAGCACGCAGACGACGCCGAAGACGGGCCACGGTCCCCCGGTGACGGACATGGCCACACCGCCGAAGCCGAGCAGCGCGGTCCAGAAGTACATGATCAGCACGGCCCGCGTGTGGCTGTGCCCGATCTCCAGCAGCCGGTGGTGGAGGTGCGCCTTGTCCGGCGCGAACGGCGACCGCCCCGCCCGGGTGCGGCGTACGACGGCCAGGAGCAGATCGACGAACGGCACGGCCAGTACCGCGAACGGCAGGAGCAGCGGCAGCAGGACCGGGAACGCCGTGGCCGCCGGGAGGTTCCCGTAGTTGATCTGACCGGTCAGGCTGGTCGCGGCGCCGGCCAGCATCAGCCCGATGAGCATGGAGCCCGAGTCGCCCATGAACACCCGGGCCGGGTTGAAGTTGTGCGGTAGGAACCCGAGACACGCACCGGCGAGCACGACGGCGATGAGCGTGGGCGAGCTGATCCGGTCCTGGATGACACCGTGCGTGACGGTGCCGCTCGACAGGGAGTAGGAGAAGGCGAAGAACGCCAGCGCCGCGATGGCGCCCACCCCCGCCGCGAGCCCGTCGAGGCCGTCGACGAAGTTGATGGCGTTGACCGTGAGCAGCGCAAGCAGGACGGTCAACGGCACACCCTCCGGGCCGAGCGACAGCGCGCCCAGCCCGGGCAGCGTCAACGTGAAGACCTGCAGCCCGAGCAGGACCATGACACCGGCCGCGACCACCTGCCCGGCCAGCTTGGTCAGCGCGTCGATCCCCCACCGGTCGTCGACGAAGCCGAGCAGCACGATGACGCCGCCCGCGACGGTGATGGCCTCCACGTCGGAGTACTTGAAGACCCCCGACAGCGCCGGCAGCTGGTGCGCGACCAGGAAGGCCGCCACGATGCCGCCGTACATCGCGAGCCCGCCCAGCCGCGGGGTCGGGATCGCATGCACGTCCCGGTCGCGCGGCTCGGCCATGGCGCCGATGCGGATCGCGAAACGGCGCGCCAGCGGCGTCAGCAGATACGTGACGGCCGCGGCGACGCACAGAACGAGCGCGTACTCCCGCACGGGGTGACGCTAGCGGGGATAGGCCGGATGGGCGGCGACGAGCGCGTCGACACCCCGGCGGACCTCCTCGATCGCGGCGCCGTCCTCGTCGCGCACAGCCCGCGCGATGAGGGAGGCGACGTCCTTCATGTCCCCCTCGGTCATGCCCTGGGTGGTCACGCTGGGCGTGCCCACCCGGACACCGGAGGCCACGGACGGCGGCTGCGGGTCGTTCGGGATCGCGTTCTTGTTCAGCACGATGCCGGCGCGGCCGGTCCGCTCCTCGGCGTCCTTGCCGGTGACGCCGACATCGCGCAGGTCGATGAGGGACAGGTGCGTGTCGGTGCCGCCGGAGGTCGGGCGCATGCCCTCGGCGGCCAGCCCCTCGGCGAGCGCCTGCGAGTTGGCGATGACCTGCTTGGCGTAGGCCTGGTACGACGGCTGCTGCGCCTCGCGCAGGGCCACGGCCTTGGCCGCGACCGCGTGCATGAGCGGCCCGCCCTGGCTGAACGGGAAGACGGCCTTGTCGATCCGCGAGGCCAGCTCCTCCTTGCAGACGATCATGCCGCCGCGCGGGCCACGCAGGACCTTGTGCGTCGTGAACGTGACGACGTCGGCGTACGGCACCGGCGACGGGATCGCCTTGCCTGCGACGAGGCCGATGAAGTGGGCCGCGTCGACCATGAGCCAGGCGCCGACCGAGTCGGCGATCTCGCGGAACCGGGCGAAGTCGATCAGGCGGGGGTACGCCGTGGCGCCCGCGATGATCATCTTGGGCCGGTGCTCCTCGGCGAGCCGGGCGACCTCGTCGTAGTCGATGAGCTCGGTCTCGGGGTGGACGCCGTACCCGACGACGCTGAACCACTTGCCGGAGAAGTTGACCTTCGAGCCGTGCGTCAGGTGCCCGCCGTGCGGCAGCGACATGGCGAGCACCGTGTCGCCGGGGGTGAGCAGGGCGCCGTACGCCGCGAAGTTGGCCTGCGCGCCGGAGTGCGGCTGCAGGTTCGCGTGCTCCGCGCCGAACAGCTCCTTGGCGCGCTCGATGCCGATCGACTCGGCCCGGTCGACGACCTCGCAGCCGCCGTAGTACCGCTTGCCCGGGTAGCCCTCGGCGTACTTGTTGGACAGCGTGGAGCCGAGCGCGGCCAGGACCGCCGGGCTCGTGAAGTTCTCGCTCGCGATGAGCTGCAGGCCGGAACGCAGCCGGGTCAGCTCCTCGAGGACGACATCGGCGATCTCCGGGTCCTCACCCTGCAGCGCGTCGAAGTCCGGGCCCCAGAAGGGGGTGCTCGTCATGGGGGCTCCTCGGCCGGTGCGGGGGTGGGATTGCGGTCCAGTCTACGGCGCGCGGATCACCGACGGAGACGCTAGGAGGTGACCTCGAGGTCCGGGATGAGCTCGCGCAGCGCGCTGGTCGGGAGGGCCCCCTCGCGCACGACCCGGGCGTGGTCGCCGGTCAGGTCGACGATGGTGCTCGGCACGGGGTCGCCGGTCGGTCCGGCGTCGAGGTAGACGCTGACGGCATCGCCGAGCTGCTCCTCGGCGTCGCCGACCTCGACCGCCGGTGGGCGGCCGCTGCGGTTGGCGCTGCTGACCGCGAGCGGCCCGGTCTGGGTCAGCACCTGCAGGGCGACCGGGTGCAGCGGCATCCGCACCGCGACCGTGCCGCGGCTCTCGCCGAGGTCCCAGGCCAGGCTCGGGGCGGACCGCACGATCAGCGTCAGCGGCCCGGGCCAGAACGCCTCCACCAACCGGCGGGCCAGCGGACCGAGCTGGTCGACGAGTCCATCCAGCGTGCGCCACGAACCGACCAGGACCGGCACGGGCATGTCCCGCCCCCGGCCCTTCGCCGCGAGCAGCCGGCCCACCGCCTGCGGCGAGAAGGCGTCGGCCGCGATCCCGTAGACGGTGTCGGTCGGCAGGACGACGAGCTCACCGTTCTGCAGCGCGGTGATGGCGGCCTCGAGGCCGGTCGCCGGGTCGGCGATGACGTCGTACGTCGTCATGCCGTCGCCCGCTTCCGGGCGGTCACGTACCGGTCCCGCCCGGCGAGATCCTTGTGGTCGGCCACCTCGTCCCACCCTGCCTCAGCGAAGACGGCCGGGGCTGTCGTCCCCTGCCGGTCGGAATGCTCGACGACGACGAGACCACCGGGCCGGAGCAGTCGACCGGCAGCCTGCTCGACCAGCCGGATCACGTCCAGGCCGTCCTCCCCCGCCCACAGGGCGATACCCGGGTCGTGGTCGAGGACCTCGGGGTCGGGGATGTGCGCCTCGGTCGTCGCGACGTACGGCGGGTTGCTGGCGACGAGGTCGAAGCAGCCGGTCATGTCGAGCAGCGCATCCTCGACGCTGCCCAGGTGCAGGTGCACCTCCGGGTCGCCGGCCTTGACGCGGTTGGCGGCGTTACGGCGCGTCCAGGCCAGGGCGTCCGGGTCCCGCTCGACGGCGTGCACGGTCGCGCCGGGCACCTCGTTGGCGAGGGCGAACGCGATGGTGCCGCTGCCGGTGCACAGGTCGGCGAGTACCGGCGCCGTCCAGCCCTCCCGCGCGGCCGCGTCGACGGCCCACTGCACGACCGACTCGGTCTCCGGCCGGGGGACGAAGACCCCTGGCCCGACCTCGAGCTCGATGTAGCGGAAGCCGACGCTGCCGGTCAGGTGCTGGAGCGGGACACGCTGGGCACGGCGGGCGACGAGCGCGTCGTACGCCGCCTGCTGGTCCTCGTCGAGGCCCCGGGCGAGCAGCAGGTCGCTCGGCTTGGCCAGCCCGAGGACGTGCACGGCGAGCGCGCGGGCGTCGTGCTCCGGCGAGTCGACGCCGGCCGCGGCGAGGGACGCCGTGGCGGCCGCGACGACGGGCCGCAGCGCGGTCATGCGGTCTCCTCGCCCGCCAGCGCGGCGGCATTGTCGGCGTCGACGAGCGACTGGATGACCGCGTCGAGGTCACCGTCGAGCACCTGGCTCAGGTTGTTCGCCTTGTAACCGCTGCGGTGGTCGGCGACCCGGTTGTCCGGGAAGTTGTAGGTCCGGACCTTCTCGCTGCGGTCCACGGTGCGGATCTGCGCGCCGCGCACGGCCGAGTCCTTGGCGGCCTGCTCGTCCAGTGCGAGCGCCAGCAGCCGGGCCCGCAGGACGCGCATGCCGGCCTCGCGGTTCTGCAGCTGGGACTTCTCGTTCTGCATCGAGACCGTGACGCCGGTGGGCAGGTGCGTGATGCGCACGGCCGAATCCGTCGTGTTGACGCTCTGACCGCCCGGGCCACTGGAGCGGTAGACGTCGATGCGCAGGTCGTTCTGGTCGATGGTGACGTCGACCTCCTCGGCCTCCGGGAGCACGAGGACGCCCGCCGCCGAGGTGTGGATGCGGCCCTGCGACTCGGTCACCGGGACCCGCTGCACGCGGTGGACGCCGCCCTCGTACTTCAGCCGGCCGAACACCGGGTTCGCGGGATCGCGGCTCTTCACGGCGAGTTGGATGTCCTTGTAGCCGCCGAGCTCGCCCTCGGTCGCGCTGACCAGCTCGGTCTTCCACCCCTGCTGCTCGGCGTACCGCGTGTACATCCGCACCAGGTCGCCGGCGAACAGCGCGGACTCGTCGCCGCCCTCGCCGGCCTTGACCTCGAGGATCACGTCCTTGGCGTCGGCGGGGTCCTTGGGGATGAGCAGGTCGCGGATCCGGGCATCCAGCGTCTCGATGGAGGCCTGCAGCTGCTCGGCCTCGACCGCGAACTCCGGGTCCTCGGCCGCCATCTCCCGGGCGGCTTCCAGGTCCTCCGTGGCGCCCTGCTGCTCGCGGATCGCGGCGACCAGCGGGCCGAGCTCGGCGTACCGGCGGCCGAGCTCACGGGCCCGCGCCTGGTCGCCGTGCACGGCTGGGTCGGCGAGCTGGTCCTCGAGCTCGGCGTACTCCGCCAGCGCGTTGTCGACCGGGTTGCCGAGTTGCTCGGCCACGTCTACTGCTCCCTCGTAGGTCCGGACACGACAGCGGCGCCCGTCCCCGTCTGGGGAGCGGGCGCCGCGACGTCGCTACTTCTGGCGCTTGCCGAAGCGCTGCTCGAACCGGGCCACGCGGCCACCGGTGTCGAGGATCTTCTGCTTGCCCGTGTAGAACGGGTGGCACTGGCTGCAGACGTCGGCGGCGATCTTGCCGTCACCCTTGGTGCTGCGGGTCGTGAACGTGCTGCCGCAGGTGCAGGTGACGGTCGTGTCGACGTACGTCGGGTGGATATCGGCCTTCATGAAGCGGTGCTCCTCGGGTTGGTGGCCGCCGGGTCGTCCGTGCTGTCGTCAGCAGTGACGGGAACCGGTGCTGCCGTGAGGTGTCCAGTGTGCCAGAGCGGCGCGCTGAAGGTGGTACGCCGGGTGCAACGCCGGATCGGCCGCAGCCCTTCCCGCGCACACCGACGGCCGGCCACCCACGTGGGGCGACCGGCCGTCGGCGTACGGGGCTAGTCCTGGTTGACGGTCGTCTTCTGGATCTGCATGAGGAACTCGACGTTCGTACGCGTCGACTTCATCTTGTCGAGCAGCAGCTCCAGGCTGGCGCCGGTGTCGAGCGCGTGCAGCACCCGGCGCAGCTGCAGGACGATCCGCAGCTCCTCGGGAGCGAGCAGGATCTCCTCCTTGCGGGTACCGGAGGCGTCCACGTCGATCGCCGGGAAGATGCGCTTGTCCGCGAGCCTGCGGTCGAGCTTGAGCTCGGCGTTACCCGTGCCCTTGAACTCCTCGAAGATGACGGTGTCCATCGCCGAGCCGGTCTCGACCAGCGCGGTGGCGAAGATCGTCAGCGACCCGCCGTTCTCGATGTTGCGGGCCGCACCGAGGAAGCGCTTCGGCGGGTAGAGCGCCGCCGAGTCGACACCACCGGTGAGGATGCGGCCGCTGGCCGGGGCACCCAGGTTGTAGGCGCGGCCGAGGCGGGTGATCGAGTCGAGGAGCACGACCACGTCGTGGCCGAGCTCGACCAGGCGCTTGGCCCGCTCGATGGACAGCTCGGCGACGGTGATGTGGTCCTGCGGCGGCCGGTCGAAGGTCGAGGCGATGACCTCGCCCTTCACCGAGCGCCGCATGTCGGTGACCTCTTCAGGCCGCTCGTCGACGAGGACGACCATGAGGTGGACCTCAGGATTGTTCGTCGTGATCGCGTTGGCGATCGCCTGCATGACCATCGTCTTGCCGGCCTTCGGCGGGCTGACGATCAGGGCGCGCTGGCCCTTGCCGATCGGCATCACCAGGTCGATGACACGGGTCGTGAGGATGCCCGGCTCGGTCTCGAGCCGCAGACGGTCCTGCGGGTACAGCGGCGTGAGCTTGGTGAAGTCGGGGCGCTTGTGCGCCTCGGACGGGTCCAGGCCGTTGACGCTGTCGAGCCGCACGAGCGCGTTGTACTTGTCCTTGCGCTCGCCCTCGCGCTGCTGCCGTACGGCGCCGGTCACCGCGTCACCGCGGCGCAGGCCGTACTTGCGGACCTGGGACAGCGAGACGTAGACGTCCGACGGTCCGGTGAGGTAACCGCTGGTGCGGATGAAGCCGTAGTTGTCGAGGATGTCCAGGATCCCGCCGACCGGGATGAGGACGTCGTCCTCGCTGATGACGGGATCCGCCTCGTTGCCGAAGCGCTCGCCACCGGCGCGGCCGGTCCGGTTGCGACGGCCGCGCTCGCGGAACCGGCCGCGCCGGCTGCCGAACTCGTCCTCGTCGTCGCGGGGCGGTCCGCCGCCGTCGCGGTCCTGGCGGGGAGGACCCTGCCGGTCCCGGCCCTGACCCTGGTCGCGGTCCCGGCTCTGCCGGTCGCGCGGCGGACGGTCGCCCTGCGGACGGTCGCCCTGCGGACGGTCGCCCTGGGGGCGCTCACCCTGCTGGCGGTCGCCCTGGGGGCGCTCACCCTGCTGGCGGTCGGCCTGGGGGCGCTCACCCTGCTGGCGGTCCGACCGGTCGTCGGCCGTGGCGGGCGCGCCGCCCTCGGCCTGCTGGGAGAGCCGCTCCTGGCGGCGTGCCTCACGCTCGAGGAACCGCTCGCGGCCACGGTCGATCCGCTCCGGGCGGTCCCCGTCCTCGGAGCCGTCCTCGGAGCCGTCCTGCGACCCGTCGTGGGCGGGGGCCGACGTCGCGGCACCGTCCTGGGCGGCCGGGGCGGCCTCGGGCGTGGGGTCCTGCTGTGACGGCGCGGACCCGGCAGGCGCCGTATCGGCACCACGACGGGACCGCCTCGCGGCGGGCGCGGTTTCGGCGCCGGTGTCGGCAGCCGCGGCGGGAGTGCCGCCACCCGTGCCGGCGCCTTGGCGTTCCTGGATGGCTTCGATGAGCTGGCTCTTGCGCAGCCGGCCGACGCCGCTGATGCCCAGCTGGCCCGCGAGGGTCTGCAGCTCCGGGAGCACCATGGCGGCGAGCCCGCCGCTGGTGGCCCTGCGGCGGACGCGCGCAGGGGGGGCCGTGGCGGTGTCGCTCGCGGCGGGGACGTCCTGCGCGGTCGCGGCGGAAGTGCCGGACCCGGTCAGGAGGTCACTGGTGTCGGTCAAGGAGATTCCTCCCAATGGGCCGCCCGGCCGCGGTCGCGGCGGAGCGGGAGGTGCAGCCGGTCCGGGTCTGGAACCCGGTCCGGCGGGGCCTCGCCGAACGGCGAGGTGCTTGGGACCATCGCCCTCGCTGCTGGCCGACGTACGGGCCACCACGGTGTCCGGGTGTTCGCGCCGGCCACTCGACAACGACCCTCTGGCCGGGGCCAGCGAGCGGGAGGACAGACGGAGCGCATCGACCAGCACAGGCTGATCGGCTGCTCACGGCGAGCACACGGCCCCGGGAGGGGGCTACTGGTGCATGCCCAGCGTAACCATGCTGGACGTTCTGCACAACATCGGGCGGTCGCCGCGTGTTCCGGTCGCCCCGGAATCACCCGATCGGGACGACCTGTGCGCCTTCCGCGGCCACGGACAACGCCAGCGCCGTCCACCCGCGGGGACACTTCGCGGCGACCGCGTCCGCCTCCGCGTCGCCCACCAGCGCCAGCACGGTCGGTCCGGCGCCCGAGATGACCGCCGGCACACCGGCCGCGCGCAGCTGCTCGACGAGCTTGGCGCTGCGCGGCATCGCGGAGGCACGGTACTGCTGGTGGAGGCGGTCCTCGGTGGCCGCGAGCAGCAGCTCCGGCATTGCGGTCAGGGCCGTCGGGAGCAGCGCGGCGCGCGCCGCGTTGCCGGCGGCGTCACCGAACGGCACGGTCTCCGGGAGCAGGCCGCGCACCTTCTTCGTCGAGCTCTTCGTGGTGGGGATGAAGGCGACCGGCGCCAGGTCCGGATGCGCGTCGAGGCGCAGTACCTGCACCGGGTCCCCCCACGCGAACGTCACCCCGCCGCGCAGGCAGGCCGCGACGTTGTCCGGGTGGCCCTCCAGGTCGGTCGCCAGCGCGAGGGCGGCGTCGTCGTCGAGCAGCTCGTCGCCGCCGAGCACCAGCGCCCTGGCCGCGATGACGGCGGCGCAGATCGCCGCGGAGGACGACCCCAGGCCGCGGGCGTGCGGGATGCGGTTGGCGCAGACGACCTCGAGCCCGCGCGGCTGGCCACCGAGCCGGTCGAAGGTCTCGCGCAGGGACGACACGACGAGGTGCCGCCGGTCGCGGGGCACGTCGTCGGCCCCTTCGCCCGCCACGTCGACGGCCAGCCCGCTGTCGGCGACCCGGACGACGACGTCGTCGTACAGGCTCAGCGCGAGGCCGGCACTGTCGAACCCGGGGCCGAGGTTGGCGCTCGTCGCGGGGACGCGGACGCGGACCGGCGCAGCGCGGAACGAGGGCACGTCAGGCGGGCCGGATCACGCGAGGCCGAGCGCGCCCGCGGCCGCCTCGGCGTTCGCGTCCACGGTGACCGGCTTCGGCGCGCCGGCGATCGCCCAGTCCGGGTCCTTCAGGCCGTTGCCGGTGACGGTGCAGACGACCCGCTCCCCCGGGCGGACGAGCCCGGCTGCGTGCGCCTGCAGGAGGCCGGCAACGCTGGCCGCGGAGGCCGGTTCGACGAACACGCCCTCCTTCTGGGCGAGCAGCCGGTACGCCGACAGGATCTGGCGGTCGGTGACCGCCTGGATGTCGCCGCCCGACTCGTCGCGGGCCGCGACAGCCTGCTTCCACGAAGCCGGGTTCCCGATGCGGATGGCGGTCGCGATCGTCTGCGGCGACGCGACCGGCGAGCCGGTGACGATGGGGGCGGCGCCGGCGGCCTGGAAGCCGAGCATCCGGGGCGCCACGCCGTACTCGGTATAGCCCTTCCAGTACGCCGTGATGTTGCCCGCGTTGCCGACCGGCAGGCAGTGCACGTCCGGCGCACCGCCGAGCACGTCGACGATCTCGAAGGCGGCGGTCTTCTGGCCCTCGATCCGGAACGGGTTGACCGAGTTGACCAGCGTGACCGGGTAGTTCTCGGACAGCTCACGGCACAGCGTCAGACAGTCGTCGAAGTTGCCCTTGACCTGCAGCAGCCGCGCGCCGTGCACGAGCGCCTGGGCCAGCTTGCCGAGCGCGATCTTGCCGTCCGGCACGAGCACGGCACAGGTCAGGCCACCCTTGGCGGCGTACGCCGCGGCCGACGCGCTGGTGTTGCCCGTCGACGCGCAGATGACCGCCCGGCTGCCCTCTTCCAGCGCCTTGCTGATCGCCATCGTCATGCCGCGGTCCTTGAAGGACCCGGTGGGGTTGAGGCCCTCGACCTTGAGGTGGACGTCACAGCCGGTGAGCTCGGACAGGTGCTCGGCCCGCAGGAGCGGCGTCGCCCCCTCGAGCAGCGTCACGACCGGCGTCGCCTCGGACACGGGCAGCCGGTCGCGGTACTCCTCGATGAGACCGCGCCAGCCCGGACGGGCCGCCACTGCCCCGCTGACGGATGCGGTCATCAGGTGCCCTCCACTCGCATGACGGACGCGACAGCCCGGACGCTGTCGAGATCCCGCAGATCGTTGACCACTGCCTGCAGCGCCGCGTCGGTCGCCGTGTGCGTGACGACGACGAGACTCGCGTCGCCGGCATGACCCTCCTGGCGGACCGTGCGGATGGACACGTCGTGCGTCGCGAACGCGTTCGCGACCGAGGCGAGGACGCCGGCCTTGTCGGTCACGTCGAGGCTGATGTGGTACTTCGTGACCACCTCACCCATCGGGCGGATCCGCAGATCGGCGTACGCGGACTCGCCCGCACCGCGCGCACCCGACAGGGCGTTGCGCGCGACGGCGACGAGGTCGCCCAGGACCGCGCTGGCGGTCGGCGAGCCGCCGGCGCCGCGGCCGTAGAACATCAGCTGGCCGGCACTCGCCCCCTCGACGAACACCGCGTTGTAGGCCTCACGGACGCTGCCCAGCGGGTGGGTGCGCGGGATCATCGCGGGGTGGACGCGTACGCCGACGGCGTTGCCGTCCTTCTCGGCGATGGCCAGCAGCTTGACCACGCAGCCCATCTCCTTGGCGCTGGCCACGTCCGCGGCCGTCACCTCGGTGATGCCCTCGCGGTGCACGTCCGCGGCGGTCACGCGGGTGTGGAACGCGAGCCCGGCGAGGATCGCCGCCTTGGCTGCGGCGTCGAAGCCCTCGACGTCCGCGGTCGGGTCCGCCTCGGCGTAGCCGAGCGCGGTGGCCTCGTCCAGGGCCTCGGCGAACCCCATGCCCGCCTCGTCCATGCGGGTCAGGACGAAGTTGGTCGTGCCGTTGACGATCCCCATGACCCGGGTGATCTGGTCGCCGGCCAGGGACTCGCGCAGCGGCCGCAGCAGCGGGATCGCACCGGCCACCGAGGCCTCGTAGTACAGGTCGGCGCCGGACTCCCGGGCCGCGGCGTACAGCGTGGCGCCGTCCTCCGCGAGCAGCGCCTTGTTGGCGGTGACCACGCCCTTGCCGGCGCGCAGCGCGGCCAGCAGCAGCGTCCGGGCCGGCTCGATCCCACCGATCACCTCGACGACGAGGTCGATGTCGTCGCGGGCCACGAGGCCGGCCGCGTCGGTCGTGAACAGGCTGTCGTCGACCGGCAGGTCGCGGTCCTTCTGCAGGCGGCGCACGGCGATGCCGGCGATCTCGAGCGGGGCGCCGATGCGGGCCGCCAGATCGTCGGCGGACGAGTGCAGCAGCCGCACGACCTCGGCACCGACGGTGCCGCAGCCGAGCAGGGCGACGCGGAGCGGGCGCTGATCGGCCATCAGATGACCTGGACCGGGTCGTGGACGGTGCTCGTGCAGCACGTGCAGGTACGGCCCGCGGCGCGGGCAGTGCTCGCAGCGGCCCGCAGCTGACGTCGTACGGCGGCGAGGGCGGCGGCCACGAAGGCGAGGACGACCACGACGTACCCCGTCAGGGCCACCGGGCCACCCAGGCGGCCGGCGACGGCGCCGGCCATGGCCAGCACGCCGACGGCGGCGAGGAGGAACGGCACGGCGACCTGCCTGGGAACGGGGATCACGCGCGCCGGCCCTGGGCCGGCAGCCACTTCGCGATGCTCATCGGGCTGCTCATCGGGCTGCTCATCGGGCTCCTCACTCCATGTCCAGGCGCAGCAGGTCGTCCTCGGTCTCCCGCCGGACCAGCAGGCGGGCGGCGCCCCCCGCGACCGCCACGACCGGCGGCCGGGGGACGTGGTTGTAGTTGCTCGCCATCGAACGGTGGTAGGCCCCACTGGCGGGGACCGCCACCAGGTCACCGGGCGCCAGGTCGGCGGGCAGCGGCACGTCGTGCACGACGATGTCGCCGCTCTCGCAGTGCTTGCCGGACAGCGTCACGTTGTGCGGCTCCGCGGTGGAACGCCGCGAGGCGAGTACGGCGGTGTAGCGCGCGTCGTACAGCGCGGTCCGGATGTTGTCGCTCATGCCGCCGTCGATGCTGACGTAGGTGCGCAGGCCGGGCAGCTCCTTGACGGTCCCGACCTCGTACAGCGTCACGGTCGTCGGCCCGGCGATGGCCCGGCCCGGCTCGACGGACAGGCGCGGCAGGGCGAGCGACGCCGCGGCACACTCCCGCTCGACGATCGCGCGGAGCCCGGCCGCGAACTCCGCGACCGGCATCGGGTCGTCCGCGGACGTGTAGGCGATGCCCGTGCCGCCGCCGAGATCGAGCTCGGGCAGCTCGATGCCGTGCTCGTCGCGGACGGCCGCGAGCAGCCCGACCATCCGGTGCGCGGCGAGGGAGAACCCGCGGGTGTCGAAGATGTGCGAGCCGATGTGGCAGTGCAGGCCGGCCAGCTCGAGCGACGGCAGGCCCAGCACCCGGCGGACGGCCTCGGCCGCGGCGCCGCTGGCGAGGGAGAACCCGAACTTCTGGTCCTCCTGCCCGGTCTGCACGAACTCGTGGGTGTGTGCCTCGACGCCGGGCGTCACGCGGATGAGCACGCGCTGGCGGACACCGGCGGCCTCGGCCAGGGCGGCCAGCCGGACGATCTCCTCGAACGAGTCGACGGCGATGCGGCCGACGCCGTACGTGAGGGCCCGCTCGAGCTCGGCGCGGCTCTTGTTGTTCCCGTGGAAGGTCAGCCGCTCGGCGGGGAAGCCGGCGCGCTCCGCGACGGCGAGCTCGCCACCGGTGCAGACGTCGAGCCCGAGACCCTCCTCGGCCACCCAGCGGGCGACCGTGGTGCACAGGAACGCCTTGCCCGCGTAGAAGACGTCGGCGCCGGCGAAGGCCTCACGCCAGGCCCGGCAGCGCCCCCGGAAGTCGTCCTCGTCGAGGATGTACGCCGGGGTGCCGAACTCCGCCGCGAGGTCGCGCACGTCGAGCCCGCCGAGGGTGAGCACGCCGTCGGCCGTGCGGGCCGCGGTGACGGGCCAGACCGCGGGCTCCAGGTCGGTCTGCTGCTGGACGACGGTCACATCCGCTCCGGTGCACTCACGCCGAGCAGCCCGAGACCGTTCTCGAGCACCACCCGGGTCGCCCGCCACAACAGCAGGCGCGGGCCCGTGGTGGGCGCGATCTCCTCGTCACCCTTGGGCAGGACCTGGCACTCGTCCCAGAACCGCTGCGCGGCCTTGGCGACCTGCTCCTCGAGGTAGCGCGCGACCCGGTGGGGCTCGCGCAGCTCGGCGGCCGTCGCGACGACCCGCGGGAACTCCGCCAGGGCCAGCAGCAGCTCCGTCTCGCGCGGGTGGGCCAGCAGCGACAGGTCGACGTCGCCGGGCGCCGGCACCGCGATGCCCGCCTCGCCGGCGTTGCGGAGCACGGAGGCCGCGCGGGTCGCGGCGTACTGCACGTAGAAGACCGGGTTCTCGCTCGTCCGGCGCGACCACGCGTCGAGGTCGATGTCGAGGACCGAGTCGGCGCTGGAGCGGGCCAGCGCGTAGCGGGCCGCGTCGACGCCGATCGCCCCGACAAGGTCGTCGAGGGTGATCACCGTCCCGGCGCGCTTGCTCATCTTGAGCGGCTCGCCGTCCCGCAGCAGGTTGACCAGCTGCCCGATGAGGATCTCCAGGTTGACGCCCGGAGTGTCCCCGAAGGCGGCGCACATGGCCATCATCCGGCCGACGTAGCCGTGGTGGTCCGCCCCGAGCATGATCACGACGCGGTCGAAGCCGCGCTCGCGCTTGTCGAGGTAGTACGCCAGGTCGCCGGAGATGTACGCCGGCTCGCCGTCGCTCTTGATGACGACGCGGTCCTTGTCGTCACCGAAATCGGTCGTGCGCAGCCAGAGCGCGCCGTCCTTGTCGTACATGTGCCCGAGGGCACGGAGCCGGTCGACGGCCCGTCCCACAGCGCCGGACTCGTGCAGCGCGTTCTCGTGGAAGTACACGTCGAAGTCCACGCCGAAGTCGTGCAGCGAGGTCTTGATCTCCTCGAACATCAGCTGCACGCCGGCGGACCGGAACACCTCCTGCGGGTCGTCCTGCTGCAGCGCGTCGGGCGCCTGCTCGAGGACCTTCGCCGCGATGTCGGCGATGTAGGCGCCGCCGTAGCCGTCCTCCGGCGCCGGCTCGCCCTTCGCCGCGGCGAGCAGGGACCGCGCGAAGCGGTCGATCTGGGCGCCGTGGTCGTTGAAGTAGTACTCCCGGGTGACCTTGGCGCCGCTGGCCTGCAGGAGGCGGGCCAGCGCGTCGCCGACCGCGGCCCAGCGCACGCCGCCGATGTGGATAGGCCCGGTCGGGTTGGCGCTGACGAACTCCAGGTTGACGTTCTGACCGGCCGCGGCGTCGTTGGTGCCGTACGCCGCGCCGGCCTCGACGACCTGGACCGCGACCCGACCGAGCGCGGCCTCCGCGAGCCGGACGTTGAGGAACCCGGGGCCCGCGATGTCGACCGAGGCGACGCCGGCCACCACGCGCAGCCGCGCCGCGATCAACTCGGCCACCTCACGCGGCGGTCGCCCGGCCGGCTTCGCCAGCTGCAGGGCCACACTCGTCGCGTAGTCGCCGTGGTCGCGGTTGCGGGGGCGCTCGACGGCCACGTCGGCCGGCACCGCAACAGTGAGGTCCCCGGCCTCGACGGCAGCGGCGACGGCAGCGCGAACGGCGGCGCCGAGCTCGATGGGGGTCACCCTCCGAGGCTAGCGCGGGTCGCGCTCACGCCTCGCTCGTGGCACTCCGCCTAGACTCGCCCGGAGTAGACGCGCGGGTTGAGCGTGCAACTTCGGGCCTCCCGGCGACGTTGACACGAGGTCAGCCCGCATCCCACTACCTAGGACGGACCAGCATGGCGCAGCGCCAGAACCGACCGAGCAACTCCGGCCGGCCCGCGGCAGGCAGCGCCGCCGGTGGAGGCCGCCGCCGTACCCCTCCCCCGGCGGTGAAGAAGCCGTTCCCGTGGGGTGTCGCCGCAACGTCCGGCGTCCTCGGTCTGCTGCTCATCGCGATCGTGGTCTACGCCGTCGCCAACCAGGGCTCCGGGTTCACCGACCCGCTGAAGAAGGCCGACCAGAGCTTCTCCGGCCTGTCGGTCAGCACCGGGCTCGCCCGTGACCACGTCGAGGGCACGGTGCAGTACCCGAAGTCCCCGCCGGTCGGCGGTAAGCACAACCCGACCTGGGAGAACTGCGGCGTCTACGGCGTGCCGGTCGCGAACGAGCACGCCGTGCACTCCCTCGAGCACGGCGCCGTCTGGATCACCTACCGGCCGGACCTGCCCGCCGACCAGATCAAGGCGCTCGACGCGTACGGCACCCGGGGCTACGTACTCGTCACGCCGTACCCGGGCCTGTCCTCGCCCGTCAGCCTGCAGGCCTGGGGCCGGCAGCTGAAGGTGCAGTCGGCGGGCGACCCGGTCGTCGACAAGTTCGTCACGACCTACATGCAGGGCCCGCAGACCCCCGAGCAGGGTGCGGCCTGCACGAACGGCACCTCGGCCACCGGGCCGCTCACCCCGACCGGCACGGCCTCCGCGGCCCCGTCGGCCAGCCCCGCGAAGTAGCGGGAGCCGTCAGGCCTGGATGGGCAGGCCCGCGAGCCGCCGCACGGTCGCGATGAGCTCGTCAGGGTCGAACGGCTTCGTGAGGTAGGCGTCCACGCCGATCCGGTCGCCGCGCTGGAGGTCGGCCTCCTGCGCGCGGGCGGACAGCAGCACGACCTTGATCCCCGCGGTGTCCGGATCGGCGCGCAGCCGGCTCGCCGCCTCCCAGCCGTCCAGCCTCGGCATCATGATGTCGAGGGTGACGACGGCGGGCCGCACCTGCTTGACCATCTCGAGGCAGTCCAGGCCGTCGACAGCAGTCGTGACCTCGAATCCCTCGAGCTCGAGGTTGACGGAGATGAGCTGACGGATGACGTCATCGTCATCCACCACGAGGACCCGGCCCAGACTTCCCATCCGCGGAGGTTATCCGGCGGCGTACCGTTCGTGGGGGCCGGTTCCCCGATCGTGACGGTCACGTTGCCGGCGACGGCCGACTGGTAACGTCCATGGTCGTCCCTGGCCCCCGTAGCTCAGGGGATAGAGCACTGCCCTCCGGAGGCAGGGGCGCAGGTTCGAATCCTGCCGGGGGCACAGCAACGCCG
The DNA here is from genome assembly GCA_025965475.1 of Frankiales bacterium. Classification (GTDB taxonomy): domain Bacteria; phylum Actinomycetota; class Actinomycetes; order Mycobacteriales; family SCTD01; genus RYN-124. The sequence continues at coordinate 31,088 of JAOPWV010000057.1, forward strand.
CAGGTCGCGGGGCTCCGTCACCGGGCAGTGCGACTGCGCAGCCGGTCGATGATCACGGCGGCGATGAGCAATGCGCCGAGGACCACCTGCTGGACGTAGCTGGGGACCCTGATCAGGTTCATGCCGTTGGACAGCACGACGAGGAACAGCGCCCCCACCGCGACCAGCCCGAGCCGGCCTTCCCCGCCGAAGAACGACGTGCCACCCAGCACGGCGGCGGCGATCGCCAGGATCACGTACTCCTGGCCGAGTGTGGGCTCGCCGGAGGACACCCGCGCGGTGAGCAGGACCCCGGCCAGCGACGTGAGCATGCTGCACAGCACGAACGCCGTGACCTTCGTGCGCAGCACCGGTACGCCGACGAGACGGGCGGCATCCTCGCCACCGCCGACCGCGAACAGGTAGTGGCCGAGCACGGTCCAGCTGAGCAGGACGTAGGCCGCCAGCAGCACGCCCAGCGCGACGAGGAAGGGCACCGGAACGCCCAGGACCCGTGCGGTGCCGAGTGCCGAGGTGAACTCCGGCGGGAGCCCTGTCACCGGGGCCCCCTTGGACAGGAGCAGCGCGGCGCCCACGGCGACCGACGCGGTCCCGATCGTGACGATGAAGGACGGCACCTTGAACCGGGCGACCACCAGGCCGTTCAGGAGCCCGACCACCAGTCCCACGGCCAGGCCGGCCAGCACCCCCGCCAGGAGGACGGCAATACCGCCGCTGCCGCCGCTGCCGCCGCCGCCCGCCGCGACCATCACCTTGCTGGAGATGACGCTGGTCAGCGCGATGGTCGCGCCGATGGACATGTCGATCTCGGCCGTGAGCAGGACCAGCATCTGCGCGATGGTGAGGATCAGCAGGAACGACAGCTGCCGCGAGACGTTCGTCCCGTTCAGTGGCGTCAGGAAGCGCGGCTCGATCACGGAGAACGTGACCACCGCGACCAGGAGCAGGATCGGCAACAGCCCGAAGCGCAGCAGCACGTCGGCGGAGCGCCGCCCTGCGGAGCGCGGGGCCGGGGCCGCCGGATCGGCCGGAGCCGGGAGGGGCCGCTGCTCGAGGTTGGTGGTCACGATCGGGCACTCCCTAGAGGGACGAGCGACGGCGTCGGCTCGAAAAAGGCTTGGACGATGTTGTGCTCGGTGACCTCCGCGTCGCGCAGGTCGGCCACCACACGGCCCTCCCGGACCGCATAGACCCGATGGGCGAGGCCGAGCACCTCCTCCATGTCCGAGGAGATGAGCAGGACGGCCGCGCCGGAGGCGCACAACCGCTTGATGTGCTGGTAGACGTCGAGCTTGGCCCCGATGTCGATGCCGACCGTGGGCTCGTCGAAGACGTGCACGGCGAAGTCCCGGGCGAAGGCCCGGGCCAGCAGGGCCTTCTGCTGGTTGCCGCCGGAGAAGCCGAGCACCTTGCGGCCGGCCTGGGGCGGCCTGATGCTCAGCTGCTCCACCACCTGCTGGACCCGACTCGCGCTGCGGGGACGACTGACGAACCCGAACCGGTTGACCGTGCCGGCCACCAGCGAGGGCAGGATGATGTTCTCGCCGAGCGTCCCGGTCTCCACCAGCCCCTCACGATGCCGGTCGGCCGGGTAGTAGATGAGCCCGCGGTCCATCGCCTGCCGGGGAGAGAGGGCGGGCACCGCCCGGTCGTCGATCTCGACCGTGCCCGACGTGAGCCGCTCCAGCCCGAAGCAGGCCCGGCCGATCTCGGACTTGCCCGACCCGACCAGGCCCGCGAGCCCGACGATCTCGCCTGCGCGGACCTCGAGCGAGACCTCGCGCAGCCTCGGGCTGGTCAGCCCGGACAGCCGCAGCCGGACCGGCCCGGGCTGCCGCGGTACCTCCGGGAACAGCTCGCCCAGTGCGCGACCGGTCATCAGCCGGACCAGCTCGTCGTCACCCACGCCCGCCGCGGTGACGGTGCCGGCTCCTCGCCCGTCGCGCAGCACGGTGATGCGGTCGGCCAGCTCGCGTACCTCCGCGAGCCGGTGGGAGATGTAGACGATGCCGACTCCCTGGTCCTTGAGCCTGCGCAGGATGCCGAACAACCGCCCGGTCTCGCCGGCGCTGAGCGAGGCGGTCGGCTCGTCGAGGATGAGGATGGGCGACCGGCGGTGCAGGGCCCTGGCGATCTCGACGAGTTGCAGTTGGGCGCGGGAGAAGCCGTCCAGGCACGCGCGCGGGTCGAGGTCCACCCCGATCCGGGCGAGCGCCTCGCGGGCCTCCGCCTCCATCCCGCTCTTGCGCCGGAGGCCGCGGCGGGTGAGCTCCCGGCCGAGGAACAGGTTGTCCGCGATGCTCAGCGTGCGGACCAGGGCCAGCTCCTGGAACACGGTGCTCACCCCCGCCGCGACGGCGGCGGTCGGGGTGAGGTCCCCGACCTGCCGGCCGTCGACGACGACGACGCCCTCGTCCGGGCGTACGGAACCGGACAGCACCTTGATGAGGGTGGACTTGCCCGCACCGTTCTCACCGAGCAGCGCGTGCACCTCACCGCGGCGGAGGTCGAACGAGACCCGGTCCAGCGCGGCCACGCCGCCGTACCGCTTGGTGATCCCCTGGGCCCGCAGGACCACGTCCGGTTCGGCACTCATGCTGGTCCTCCCACCGGCGTCCGGGTCAGCCGGCGACGTGGAACACGGGGCTGAAGCCGGCCGGCGCGAACGTGGTCTCCGGGATGAAGTCGGCCAGGTTCTGGGCGGTGCCGGCCGCCGGGCCGCAGACCCGGATGGGGGCCGGGAACGCGCGCTGCCTGCCGTCGTCCAGCGGGATCCCCTCCAGCAGCCGGACGGCCATGTCGACGGCCATCCGGGCCTGGATCACCGGCTGGTCCGAGATGGCACAGGTGACCTTGCCGGACTTGACCAGATCGAAGGTGGACGGGATGAGGTAGTCGGCCAGGATCGTCTTGCCGGCACTGAGGGGTGACGCGGCTGCCGCCTCCGCGGTGACCGCCGTACCGGCGATGACCGTCACGTCCTTGCTGGCCTGCAGGGTGTCCTCGACCAGGCGGAGCTGGACGTTCTTGTCGGTGTCGCCGTACTTCGTGGCGACGATCGTCGCGCCGGTGCCCTTGAGGATGTCCTGGATGCCCTTGGTGGCGTCCTCCGCCCAGCCCGCGCCTGCCGGGCCGGGGAACCAGGCGACCTTGTCCGTGCCGCCGCGCTCCTTGAGGTACGACCCGGCCGCTGTGCCCATCTCGTGCCAGGCGAGGACCGCCCTGGCGCTGACCTTGTCGCTGGAGATGCCGTTGAGGCCGTCGATGACGTAGATCCCCTGGCCGCGCAGCTCGGCGACCTTGGCGTCGAGCCCGTCGAAGCTGATCGCGCCGATGATGATGGCCTTGGCGCCGGCCGCCACGCAGTCGTCGATCTGATTGAGCTGCTTGGACAACTCCGTGTAGCCGCCGGCCTCGTACACGTCGAGGGTGACGCCGAGCCGCTTGGCCTCCGTGACGGTGCCGTAGTCCATGGCCACCCAGTACGGGTCCTTCACGTGCGGCAGCACGGCGCAGATCTGGTGCTTCTTCGTGGCCAACGCCTTGGGGATGGCGTTGTAGACACCGGCCGTCGGGGCGCCGTTGCACCCCTTGGCGTCGGTCGCGGGCGCCGTGCAGTCGACGAAGAGCGACGGGTACCACCACGGGTCCTGCGCCAGCGCCGCCTTCACCTCCGCCGGCGTGGCGTCGGGCTTGCCGTCGGACGAGCCCGGCACCGGCTTGGACGTGTCGTACGCGCTGGTGGCGGTGGCCGTCTGGCCCGCCGACCTGCCGCAGGCCGCCAAGGACAGGGCGGCGCAGGCGGCCAGCGCCACGATGCCGAGTGTGCGAGTGGACATGGAGGTCTCCTGGTCGTGTCCGCCCGGAGGCGGCGGGATGGGGCGGGGACGGGGACGAGCGGCGGACGACTAGCGGCTGCTGACGAGCTCGGCGCCCTCATGGGCGGCGACGTTGACGCGCGACTGCCAGCGGCGGGAGCGGCCGGCCATCCAGACGAGGGCGCTGCGCACGTCGGTCATGGGGCCAGGCCAGCGCGTGCCGACCTTGCCGTAGAGGCGCGAGTAGCGCTGGGTCGCATCGGTGACCGGCCGCTGCCGCGTCTCCCATGCCAGAAGACCGGCCGGCACGTCCGGGTAGTCCTCGAGCACCGAGGCGAGGGCGTACCCGTTGGTCATGGCGAGGCAGGCGGCCTGGCCGAGGTTCGGTGCCATCGCGCTCGCGGCGTCGCCGACGAGGGCCACCCGGTCCTTCACCCAGCGGTGGCACTGCACGTCGGCGAAGGAGGCCCAGCGCGAGACGTCCGGAATCCGGGTGAACAGGTCCGCGAGGTGGGGGAACGACGCCGTCCAGGACGCGACGTTCACCGGCTTCTCCCGGCCCACCAGGTCCTTCGCCGGGCAGCAGAGGTAGATGTAGACCTGGTCCGGGGTGACCGGGACGATGCCCACGCGCCGGCCCTGGTTCCAGTACTCCAGGGTGCTGCCCACCGGGTCGCCGGGCAGCCGGCTGACCAGGTGGCGGCCGCAGCCGTCCTGCAGGTCGCGGACCGCCAGATCCAGTCCGAGCGAGCCGCGGACCGGGGAGCCCACGCCGTCCGCGCCGACGATCAGATCCGCCTGCAGCGCCTCTCCGGTGTCGAGCAGCAGGCGGCCTTCCGGGCTGGCGCCGACGACGACGGACTGGGTCACGACCTCCACGCCGGCATCGCGCGCGGCGTCGGCCAGCGCCCGGTGCAGGTCGGTGCGCAGGAGGGTGAACAGGCGGGTCTTGCCGTCCTTCATCCAGTCGTCCTGCAACAGGCGGCCGCGTTCGTCGTAGAGCCGCCAGTTGTCCACCAGCTCGGCGCGGGCGAGAGCGGCGTCGGCAGCCCCGATCTGCGTGAGCACCCGCACCGCGTTCTCCCACATGAAGATGCCGGCGCCGATCTCCCGCAGCTCGCGGCCGCGCTCGTGCACGCGCACGCTCCAGCCCCGCTGGGCGAGCGCCGTGGCCACGGTCAGCCCGGCCAGGCCTCCCCCGGCGATCTCGACGTGCCGCTGTGCTCGTGTCACTGCCAGGCCTCCTCTGTCTTCTCGCCGGCATGTGACGTGACGCACAACCGGTGTGGGAGGAGACCAAAACAGGCCCTGATCTTTTCGTCAAGGCAGGAATCCGTCGTTGTAACAATTGCGAAAGCCCGGATCCGTCGCTACGACCGATATGACTGAGTTCGGAGTCCTGTTTGCCCGGCTTGTTGCCATGATCCGGCCGAACCAAGTATTTCTCGCCCTGGATCCGTCATTGACGGCTGCCATCGGCCCTCATACGGTCGTCCGTCTGCCGGCGGTCGCGGCAGCTTCCCCCGTGACCGGCTCTCTTCCGAAGGACCTCCCGTGCCCCTCCCCGCAGAACTCGTGCTCGTCTCGGACCGTGTGCTGTGGATGACGCCGGGTGAGCCGGTGTCACCCGGATTCGTCGCCGTGCGCGACGGCCGCATCACCGCCACCGGTCCGCGCCAGCAGGCCGCCGACCACGTCGGGGAAGGCACCCGGCTCGTCGACGTCGGCAGCCGGCCGGTGATGCCGGGCTTCGTCGACGTGCACGCGCACCTGGAGGTGGCCGCCCGGACCGCGTACCAGACGGTCGACGTCCGCGCGCCCCGCTGCGCCGGCGTCCCCGACGTCCTCGAGGCTCTGCGCGACGCGCTGCCGGACACGGTCGACGGATGGCTCGTCGGCCAGGGCAACCTGTTCTTCGACCAGAAGCTTGCCCAGCGGCGCCTGCCGACGCGCGCCGAGCTGGACGAGGTCAGCCGCGACGTCGCCATCGCGATCCGCGCCGGGGGCCACGTCAGCATCCTGAACAGCCGGGCACTGGAACTCGCCGGCATCGACCGGAACTACCGCGAGGTCGACTACAGCGTCACCGGCATGCCGACCGTCCTGCGCGACGCGTCCGGGGAACCCACCGGCGTGGTGAAGGAGATGGACAACCTCCTGCCGCTGCCCCAGCTGTCCGGCGCGCCGCTGCGGGACGCGTTGCGGACCGGTGTGCGGGACCTGTTCACCCGCTACGGCGTCACGACCATCGGAGAGATCTCCGAGACGGTCGAAGGGCTCCGGCTGATGGACGACCTGCACCAGACCGGCGAGCTGGCTGCCCGGCTGCGGGTCTACCTGTGGGTACCGGGCACGACCACGCTGGACGAGGCCTGCAGGCACCGGGACCTGTTCCCGCTGCGCACGTCCGAGGACCTGATGCGGATCCAGGGCGTGAAGATGTTCGCCGACGGCGGCTACTCGGCAGCCAGCGCCGCCGTGAAGCAGCCCTACCTCGGGACAGACCATTTCTGCGGCGACGTGGCCATGTCACCGGCCCAGGTCGCCGAGGCACTGGCGCGCACAGCCGAGGTGGGCCTGCAGCTCGCCGTACATGCCAACGGGGACCGGGCGCAGGAGGAGGTCTGCGCGGCCATCACCGCGGCCGGCGGCCCGGTCCCGGGCGCACCCCGGCCGCGCGTCGAACACGCGGGCAACTTCCTGCCCGAGCCCGACGTGACCACCCGGGCCTGGCGGGACGCCGGGATCGTGCCGGTCCCGCAGCCGGTCTTCCTCTACACCTTCGGTGACTTCCTGCCGGCCTACCTCGGGGAGTACGGCGCCCGGGGTCGCTTCCCGTTCCGCCGGCTGCTCGACGAGGGCTGGCCCATCAGCGGCAGCTCGGACGTCTGGATCGGCTCGGAGGACCGGGCGACCAACCCGTTCTTCAGCATCTGGGGCACCCTGCGCCGGCAGTCCTTCCTGGGCGAGATCCTCGATGCCGACCAGCGCATCAGCGTGCTGGAGGCGCTGCGGATGCACACCTCGAACGCCGCGGCGGTGCTCGGTGAGGGGGACCGCCGTGGCTCGTTGGAGCCCGGCAAGGACGCCGACCTGCTCGTGCTCGACCGCGACCCGACGCGCTGCGGCGACGACGAGATCCTGGACGTGCAGGTGGACGAGGTCTACCTGGCCGGCCGCAGCGTGTACCGCCGGCCGGCCGGCGGGTGACCGACGCGGCGAGCGTGCAGCGGGGACGGCGGCGACCTATGTTGTCGCTCATGCCCGGCCCCCCCAACATCGTGCCGGGGTTCCTGTTCGGCGACGTGCAGCCCAGCGTGCCGTCCGACGTCGTACCGCTCTCCGAGGTGGACCGCGCCCTGATCCGGTGCCTGCAGGCCGACGGCCGGCGTCCGTTCGCGGTCATCGCACGCGAGCTGCAGCTGCCCGAGAAGTCCGTGCGCCGGCGGGTGCACGAGCTGCTCGAGCGGCGCGTCATCCGGATCGCCACGGTGGCCGACCCGGCGGTGCTCGGGTACACCGTCGGGGCCCTCGTGGGAGTGCAGGTCGACGGGCAGCGCGGCATCCGGCCGGTCGTCGCCTCGCTGGCCGAGCTGGACTGCGTGGACTACGCGGTCGTCACGACGGGGCGCTACGACGCTCTGGTCGAGGTGCTCTGCCGCGACAACGCGGAGCTGCTCAGCACCGTCGACGAGTCGTTCGTCTCCGCGCCCGGGGTGCGCCGTGCCGAGGTGTTCCCCTACCTGCGGCTGCACTACCAGGAACCCGCCTGGGACGCCACGAGGGTCAAGCGCAACAGGGACCCGGGCCCCCGCACCCAGCTGGACCACGTCGGCCGGCAGATCGTCGCGGGGCTGAACGCCGATGGACGGGTGCCGTTCGGCACCCTCGGCGAGACCCTCGGGATGTCGGAGTCGCAGGTACGCAAGCGGGTTTCCCGCCTGGTCGACACCGGCGTCATCCGGATCACCGCGCTGGCCGACCCTCGGAGCCTCGGCTTCGGCACGCAGGCCTGGATCGCGATCCGCTGCCGCCCGGGCCACGGCGTCGCGGACCTGGCCGGGAAGCTGACCCGGCTCCCGTCCATCGCGTACGTCGTCGCCTGCGCCGGCCGCTTCGACATCTTCGCGGAGGCGGTCTGCCGGGACACCGACGAGCTGATGCAGCTGGTGGACAAGGAGATCCGGACCCTGACCGAGGTCGGGGACACCGAGCTGCTGCTCTGCCTGGACCTGTACTACCGGCCGGTGCAGCTGACCAGCTGACCGGCCTGCTGCCGAACCGGCCCCGCTAGCAGCGGGCCGGGGCCGGCGCCTTCGCCGTGATCAGGTAGGCGTTGACCGGGCCGACGATGCACGTCGGCGCCGCCCCGCTGTAGGCGGTGTGCCCGTCGCCGACGTGGGTCAGCAGCACCCCGTGCGCGAGTTGTGCGGCCAGCCCCTGCGCCCACACGTACGGCGTCGCGGGGTCGCGGGTGGTCCCGATCACCAGGATCGGCGGCGAGCCGTTGCCGGTCACCGCATGCGGTCTGCCGGTGGCGGGCACCGGCCAGACCGCGCAGCCCTCGCCTGACCAGGCGATGCTCGGCCCGAACCGGGGAGCCTCCTTGCGCATCCGGTCGGCGAGCTTCTGGTACGCGCCGATGTCCTTGGGCCACGGCTTGTCGGCGCAGTTCACCGCGAAGTTGGCCTCGATGGCGTTCGAGTAGCCGGTCGGGGTGCGTTCGAGGTAGAGGTCGGACAGCTGCAGCAGCAGGTTGCCGTCACCCCGCTGGGCGTCGGCGAGGGCGTCGCCCAGGAACCCCCAGTAGCTCGTGCTGTAGAGCGCCTGGCCGGCGCCGTACGACAACTCGCCGGGTCCCACAGTGCGCTTCCCGGCGCCGGGCAACGGCGTCTTGTCGACCTTGGCCGCGATGGCGTCGTACGCCGCACCGAGGTCACCGGGCACCGCACGCCGGAACGCGCACGTCGTGCGGTGGGTGTTGCACCAGGCCAGCCACGACCCGAAGGCCTGCTCGAAGCCCCTCGCCTGCCCGGCCAGCACCTGGTCCCAGGTCGACCGGGGGTCCAGCGCGCCGTCGAGCACCATGGCGCGGACCCGGGTCGGGAACTGGTCGAGGTAGGCCGCGCCGAGCGCGGTGCCGTAGGAGTAGCCGAGGTAGGTCAGCTTCGGCTCCCGCAGGGCGGCCCGGACGCTGTCCATGTCGCGGGCGGCGATGTCCGTCGTCACGTACGGCAGGATCCGCCCGGACCGGCGCGCGCAACCGGCGGCGAGGAGACGGTTCTCCTGGTCGAGGTCGCGGATCTCGGCCGGGTCGTCTGGCTGCGGGTCGACGTGGAAGAAGCGGTCCAGCTGCGCGGTGTCCAGGCAGTGCACGGGCGCACTCCCGGTCGTGCCGCGCGGGTCGAACGCGACCATGTCGAAGCGCTGGTGCAGCGCGGCCGGTGCGCCGCCCTTCGCGAAGCCGCGCACGAAGTCGACGGCGGAGACGCCAGGACCGCCGGGGTTGATCAGCAGGGCGCCGACCCGGTGGGCAGGGTCGGACGCGGGCAGCCGGATCAGGCGCAGGGAGACCGTCCCCTTCGACCTGTTCGCGTAGTCCAGCGGGACCGTCAGGGCCGAGCACTGGAAACCGTCGCGGCAGCTCGTCCACGCGATCGCCGGCGGCTGGACGAGGTCGGCGGCCGGCGTGGCCGTCGCCGCGACTCCAGATGCCGAGGTACGGGGCGTCGCGGAGGCGGCGGTGGCAGCGCCCGGCCCCGTGCAGCCCGACGCGACGAGCGCGAGAGCGAGAGCGGCCAGAGGCACGAGGGGTCGGCGCACGCGACCATCTTGCGCCACACCCGGCGCCCCGGCACCGGGGCGGACCGCGGCGTGACCGAAGAGCAACCCGGGTATGGCCCCCGGATGACAGAACGACCGGCACAGGAACCCCGGCGGCCCCAGGACCCGTCCCAGGACCCGTCCCGGGACCCAGCCGAGGACGCACCGCCCGCTCCCGAGTCCCCCGAGGAGCTCGCCCGCCACCTGGTCGACGACGTGCGCAGCCTGGAGGAGCGCAACTGAGACACGCGACTGAGGAAGCAGCCCCGCACGACGCGAACCGGGATGCGTACCCCGGACCGTCACGCGTACGCGTGACGGGTAGCCTTGGCGGTCGCGAGATCAGTCAGCGAACTTCCGGGAAGAGGCGAACCGCAGCGTGTCGACGCAGCCGGGCCAGCACACCGACTTCGGTGCCAACGAGTGGCTCGTATACGAGATCCACCAGCAGTTCCTGAAGGACCCCGACAGCGTCTCACCGGCGTGGCGGGAGTTCCTCTCGGACTACTCGCCCGCCGAGGGGACCGCGAACGGGTCCGGCAGCGCGCCGAACGGGGCGGCCGCACCCGCGCAGGCCCCGACGGCAGCAGTGGCACCGGCGGCCGCCGCCCCGGCAGCGGCACCGCCCG
>JAOPWV010000089.1 GCA_025965475.1 Frankiales bacterium
CTCGCGCTGTGCGCCGGCCTGGAGTCGGTCCTGGAACGCCGGGCGCACAAGAAGGTCGTCGTCTTCCGGCCGCTGTACGCCGTGGGCGGCCAGGACCTCGGCTACCTGCCGGGCGACGCCGCCGAGAAGATGGGCCCGTGGGCGCAGGCCGTCTTCGACACCCTCGGCGCCCTCGTGCCGGCTGAGGTCGTCGAGGAGGTGCTCGCCCGCGGCATGCTCGAGGTCCTGCCGCTGACGCACATCCGCGGGCGGTCGCTGCACGACGCGTTCGTCATCGTCGACGAGGCGCAGTCGCTCGAGCGCGGGGTCCTGCTGACGGTCCTGTCCCGGCTCGGGCAGGGTTCGCGCGTGGCGCTCACCCACGACGTCGCCCAGCGCGACAACCTGCGGGTCGGCCGGCACGACGGCGTCGCTGCCGTCATCGAGGCGCTCAAGGGCCACCCCCTGTTCGCGCACGTGACCCTGACCCGCTCGGAGCGCTCGCCGATCGCCGCGCTGGTCACGGAGATGCTCGAGGACCTGCCGCTGTAGGGCCCGCTACCCGGCCGGGCGGGTCATCGACAGGACGTCGAGCGCGGCATCGAGTTGTTCCTCGGTGAGGTCGCCGCGCTCGACGTACCCGCCCTCCAGGACGACCTGCCGGATCGTCTTGCGCTCCTTGAGGGACTGCTTGGCGATCTTGGCGGCGTTCTCGTAGCCGACGTACTTGTTGAGCGGCGTGACGATGGACGGCGAGGACTCGGCCAGCTCGCGGCACCGGTCCTCGTCGGCCACGAGGCCGTCGATGACACGGTCGGCCAGCAGCCGGGAGATGTTCGTCAGCAGCCGGGTCGACTCGAGCAGGTTCCGGGCGAGCATCGGCAGCATGACGTTGAGCTCGAAGTTGCCGGCGGCGCCGCCGAACGCGATCGCCGCGTCGTTGCCGATGACCTGCGCGCAGACCATGGCCAGCGCCTCGGGGATCACCGGGTTGACCTTCCCGGGCATGATCGACGAGCCGGGCTGCAGGTCCGGCAGGGCGATCTCGCCGAGCCCGGCCCGCGGCCCCGAGCCCATCCAGCGCAGGTCGTTGGCGATCTTGTAGAGCCCGACGGCGAGGGTGCGCAGCTGGCCGCTGGTCTCCACCAGCCCGTCGCGGGCGCCCTGTGCCTCGAAGTGGTCGCGGGCCTCGGTCAGTGGCAGGCCGGTCGCCGCGGCCACCTCGGCGATGACCGCCGCCGAGAACCCGGGCGGCGTGTTGATGCCGGTCCCGACGGCGGTGCCGCCGAGCGGCAGTTCGGCCAGCCGCGGCAGGGAGGACTGCAGGCGCTCGATCCCGTAGCGGACCTGTGCGGCGTACCCGCCGAACTCCTGCCCGAGGGTGACCGGCGTCGCATCCATGAGATGGGTGCGGCCGCTCTTGACGACCGTCGCCCACTCCTTGGCCTTGCGCTCGAGCGAGGCAGCCAGGTGCTCGAGGGCCGGGATGAGGTCGTTGACGACGGCGGAGGTGGCGGCGATGTGGATCGACGAGGGGAAGACGTCGTTCGACGACTGGGACGCGTTGACGTGGTCGTTCGGGTGCACCGGTGCGCCGAGCCGCTCGGTCGCGAGGGTGGCGATGACCTCGTTGGTGTTCATGTTGCTGGAGGTCCCCGAGCCGGTCTGGAAGACGTCGACCGGGAAGTGCTCGTCCCACCGGCCCGCGGCCACCTCGGCCGCGGCGTCCTGGATGGCCCGCGCCATGTCCTCGGGTACGACGCCGAGCGACGCGTTCACCTTCGCGGCCGCCGCCTTGATGCGGGCGAGCGCCTCGATGTGCGCCCGCTCGATCCGCTGGCCGCTGATCGGGAAGTTCTCCACGGCGCGCTGCGTCTGCGCCCGCCACTTGGCGTCCGCGGGAACCCGGACCTCGCCCATGCTGTCGTGCTCGACACGCCACTGATCGCTCATGACCGCATCCTCCCCCGGTGCACCCGCTCCGGCACCTGCGGCCGTTCTCGGGCCGCCGCTCCCGGGGCAGGGGCGGGGAAGGGCCGGATCGGGACTCGGGTCCCGGGGCTACCTGTGGCCGGCGGCTACGCCGTCGGGCCGCGACCGATGCTGACCGGCGTGGGGCCGGCCGCCTCGGCGGGCGAGGTGAAGAAGTCGTTGCCCTTGTCGTCGACCACGACGAACGCGGGGAAGTCCTCCACCTCGATCTTCCAGACCGCCTCCATGCCGAGCTCGGGGTACTCGAGCACCTCGACCTTGCGGATGCAGTCCTGCGCAAGGCGGGCGGCCGGGCCGCCGATGGAGCCGAGGTAGAAGCCGCCGTGCGTGGCGCACGCGTCGGTCACTGCCTGGCTCCGGTTGCCCTTGGCGAGCATGACCAGCGAGCCGCCGGCCGCCTGGAAGCGGTCGACGTACGAGTCCATGCGGCCGGCCGTGGTCGGGCCGAACGAGCCGGACGCGAAGCCCTCGGGCGTCTTCGCCGGGCCGGCGTAGTAGACGGGCATGTCGCGCAGGTAGTCGGGCATCGGCTGGCCGGCGTCGAGCAGCTCGGCGATCTTGGCGTGTGCGATGTCGCGGGCCACGACGAGCGGGCCGGTCAGCGAGACGCGGGTCTTGACCGGCAGCTGCGACAGGGTCGCGCGGATCTCGGCCATCGGCCGGTTGAGGTCGATGCGCACGACCTCGCCGCCGACCTCCTCGACCTCGGGGAGGTACTGCGCCGGGTCCTGCTCGAGCTGCTCGAGGAAGACGCCCCCGGCGGTGATGCGGCCTCGCGCCTGGCGGTCCGCCGAGCAGGACACGGCGATCGCCACCGGGCAGGACGCGCCGTGCCGGGGGAGCCGTACGACGCGCACGTCGTGGCAGAAGTACTTGCCGCCGA